>JBEVIF010000251.1:0-12043 GCA_040510795.1 Acidimicrobiia bacterium | reverse complement strand
TCTTTCCCGGAGACCTGCTCCCCAAGAACTTCGGCGTGACCCGCCACGGCCGAGTCGTGTTCTACGACTACGACGAGCTGAGTTCCCTCGTCGACATCAATTTCCGGGAACTGCCCGAAGCCCGTGACGAAATCGAAGAACTTGGGTCGGAGCCCTGGTTCCCGGTGGGCGACAACGATGTGTTCCCGGAGGAGCATCAGAGCTTCCTCGGGCTGGCCCCCGATCTGCGACAGGTGTTCCTCGACCATCATGCCGACTTGTTCGGCATCGACGCATGGCGCGCCATCCAGACCCGTATCCGATCCGGCGAGTTGATCGAAGTCTTCCCTTACCGCCAGACCGCCCGTCTACCCGGGACCGGGGCCTCCCGGGGGTGGTGACCAACATTCCTAGGAATCGGGCACCAACCTCATGGCCGGAGCCTATGTCCGGAATCCTCGATTGGCCTGGCGCACATCTAGCGTTCCGCCGATGCGCACCAGGATGGCGATTTTGACTGGAATCGTGCTGCTGGTCGTGGCCTGCGGTGGGGGCGAAGCCGCTACCACGACGACCTCGACCACCACCACCGCTCCGACCACCACCACGCAACGGACGACAACCACTACCACGGTGGCGACGACGACGTCGACGGTGGCCGAGACCACCACCACCGCCCAGACGATCGACATCACTGTCGAGGCCGGCGTGATTGGAGGCCCGAACACGGTGTCTGTTCGCGTTGGGGATCGGGTCTCGGTTTGGGTCCTCAGCGACGTAGACGCCGAGATCCACGTCCACGGCTACAACGTCTTTTTCGAGGCCCCGGCCGGAGTCCCCACCGAGGTCGCGTTGACCGCCGACGTGCTGGGGATCTTCGAGGTGGAATTGGAAGAGACCCACACTCCTCTGTTTGCGCTCGAGGTCACTCCTTGACAAAACGGCTCGGCGTCGTCTCGACGCTGGTTGCCGGGGTGGTCCTCGGCTTGCCTTCGGTGGCGATGGCGCACGGGATCGGGGGGAGGCTCGATCTCCCTGTGCCCCTCAGCTATTTCATCGTGGGGGCGGGCGTGGTCCTGGTCATCACTTTCATCGGTCTCGCCGTCCTCTGGCCCGAGCCCCGCCTCCAGGAAGGTCCCCGTCACGATGCCGCCCGGATCACCGTGCGCCGAGGTTGGATCCTGCCCACCCTCGGGGTGATGGCCCTCGCCCTCGTTATCGGGCAGTTGATCCCGTCGCTATTCGGCTTGGAGACCGACCGCACCCGCCCGACCATCGCCCCGGTCCTGGTGTGGGTCGTCTTCTGGCTGGTGGTCCCCTTCGCAGGCGCCGTCATCGGCGACTGGTACACCGATATCAACCCTTGGCGATCGCTGGCCAGGGTGCTCCGCCTGGGCCGCGGCGAGCGGACGGGGCTGCTCGACACCTTTGGCGTGTGGCCCGCTGCAATCGTGCTGGTCGCCTTCACCTGGCTGGAATTGGTCAGCCCGGATTCGGGCAATCCGGTGACCTTGGGCACTGCCGCACTGGTTTACACGCTCGGGATGCTCGCCGCGATGGCCTATGCAGGTCGGGAGAGCGGGCTGGCTGTTTTCGATGGCTTCACCCCGTACAACAGGCTCTTTTCCGCCATTTCTCCGCTGGGGAGACGTGACGACGGCCGTCTGGTCTGGAGAGGCTGGCTGCGTGCTCTCACCGTCCTTCCCGCCTGGAGGGGGTTACCCGCGTTCGTAGCGGTGGCCATCGGCACTGTCACCTACGACGGTGCCTCGGCGACCGAGTCGTTCCGCAGCTTCATGGGGGACTTCGGGCAGACCATGCTCGGGGAAACGGTGCTTTTGATCGGCTGTGTCCTCGCCATCGGCGCCGCCTATTGGATCGCCTCGTGGGCGGCGGCCCGCATGGTGGGCGGCGCGTGGACGACTTCCCGAGTGGCGATGCGTTTCGCCCACACCTTGGTCCCCATCGCCCTCGCCTACGCCCTGGCCCATTACATGACACTCATGCTCTTCGAGGGGCAGCAGCTGATCGCCGCCGTATCGGACCCGTTTGCCCTCGGTTGGGATCTCTTCGGCACTGCCGACCGCAAAGTCGACTTCTTCATCACCGCCGCCGAGCCGGTGTGGTACGCACAGGTGGCGGTGATCGTCACCGGTCATGTGCTCGGGGTGATCCTGGCCCACGATCGGGCGCTCGGAGACTTCCGGACAGAGGCCGTTCGCTCTCAGTATGCGATGCTTCTACTTATGGTTGCCCTGACCACACTCGGTCTGCTCATCCTCGCGGGGTGAACGTGATATTTGCGCACTATGGGGGCATCGACGAGATCGGCATCTTCGTCGTGCCCGCGGTGCTGGCCATCCTCGCTCTGCGTTGGGCGGAGCGGAGGGCAAAACGGACCGCGGCCAAGAAACAGACCGAACCGGAGATGGAAGCGGTGTCGACAGAAGAGAGCAGTGATGGCGACTGACGGGCACGAGATCGCCATCCCGTTGATCACCGACCCCGCTGCTGCGGGCGTGTCGGCCAGATCCAAGGCCGCCTCCTATTTTGCCCTGACCAAGCCCCGGATCATCGAGCTGCTGCTCATCACGACGGTGCCATCGATGGTGCTGGCTGCCGGTCGCTGGCCGGGGGTGTGGCCCGTACTCGCCACACTGATCGGAGGATCCCTTTCCGCCGGCGGGGCCAACGCTCTCAACAACTATTTCGACCGGGACATCGACCAGATCATGAAGAGGACCCGTTCGAGGCCCCTTGCCCGGCACGAGGTGCCACCGTCTAACGCCCTCGTGCTCGGCATCGCCCTCGGCGTCGCCGGCTTCGCCTGGCTGTGGGCCACCACCAACCTGCTCGCCGCCACCATCGCCACCGCTGCTCTTCTCTTCTATGTGTTCGTCTACACCCTGAGGTTGAAGCGGACCAGCACGCAGAACATCGTGATCGGCGGGGCGGCCGGGGCTGCTCCGACCCTGGTCGGTTGGGCTGCCGTGACCGGCTCGCTCGATCTTCCTGCCTGGGTGCTCTTCCTCGTCGTCTTCTACTGGACGCCACCTCATTTCTGGGCCCTCGCCATCAGATACCGGGACGACTACGAGAAGGCGGGGGTGCCGATGCTCCCGGTGGTGGCCGGGGTCGAGGCAACCACCCGCAAGATGCTGCTCTACACCGGCCTCATGGTCGGGATCAGCCTGCTCCTGGTCCCGGTGGCAGGTATGCGCTGGATCTATCTCGGCGCGGCCATCGCCCTCGGTGCCTGGTTCCTGTGGGATACCTGGCGTGTCTATCGCCGTCCGGAGGATGCGATGCGTCTCTTCACCACGTCGACGGTGTATCTCGCCGCTCTCTTTGGAGCGGTCATGCTCGACGTGCTGGTGCGATGAGGCGGATTCTCCCGGGTCTGCTTGGGCTGGCGATGCTGTGCGCCGCCTGCGGCTCCGATGAGGTGGAGCCTTTCGCTCTTGTTGCCTCGAGCAATGGGAGCATCGGGCTTGGCGAGCAACGAGTGCTGTTCGGGCTCGTCGACCCTGAGACCGACGAATTCCTGGCTTCCCCTGACCGGGAGGCAACGGTGACCATCCGTGACGAGAACGGCTCGCCACTCGACAGCTACCCGATGGAATTCATCTGGACCATTCCCGACGTGCGTGGCCTGTACGTCGCCCACGTGAACATCCCGGAAGCCGCCACCTACCAGGCCACCATCGACGCCGACGGCCTGGCTACAGCCGGGCCGGCCGGATTCGTCGCCTACGATGACCCACCGGTCATCGAGCCTGGTGAGGAAGCCCCTGCTTCGGAGACCAGGACCTCGGCCGAGTTCCCCGATCTGTCCGTGATCAGCTCCGATCCCGAGCCCGACCCGGCGATGTACGAATCCAGCGTGGCTTCGGCCGTCACCTCGGGCGCGCCATCCGTGATCGTCTTCGCCACACCTGCCTTTTGCACATCCCAGGCCTGTGGGCCCCTCCTCGACCAGGTCAAGACCCTGCGACCCGACTACCCGGAGGTGGAATTCGTCCATGTCGAGATCTACGAGGATCTCCAGGTGGCCACTCCCGAAGAGCTGACGGTTGTCCCGGCCACGAGTGAGTGGGGACTGCCGTCCGAGCCCTGGGTATTCGTGGTGGATGGCTTCGGCATCGTCTCCTCGGCGTTCGAGGGCGCAGCTTCCGACGACGAGCTGACGACCGCGATCGACACCGTCAGCCCATAGTTGGTCGGTGGTTTGGCGAGCCCGTATGATGCCAGGCCGATGGTCCGGTCCCGTCACCGCCTGATTCGCCTTGGCGTCCTTATCGGCGCCGTCCTCTTCCTAGGGGCCTGCTCCTTCATCGGGAGCGAGGATCAGCCTCTCACTACTTTCGAGCCGGCCGGTCCCTTCGCCGAGCAGATCAACAACCTGTTCTGGCCGGTCTTCTGGATCGCCGTCGCTGTGTTCATCCTGGTGCAGGGAGCGATCTTGGTCGCTGTATTCATGTTCCGCGATCGCGACGGGTCCAAGGAGGCCAAGCAGCTCCACGGCAGCCCGAAGCTGGAGATCGCCTGGACCATCATCCCCGCGCTGATCCTGGCCGGGATCGCGGTCCCAACCACGGCCGCGGTTTTCGAGCTGACCGAGTGTGATCCCGACGCGATCGAGATCCAGGTGATCGGCCATCAATGGTGGTTCGAATATCACTACCCCGACGCCGAGATCGACACCGCCAACATCATGGTGATTCCCGCCGGCCAGGAGGTCTGTGCCGTGATGACCTCCGACGACGTCCTGCACAACTTCTGGATCCCCGCCCTCAACGGCAAGCGCTACCTGGTTCCAGGCCAGACGACATTGCTCCGCCTGCAGGCCGATGAGCCCGGCACATATTGGGGTCATTGCGCCGAGTTCTGCGGTCTCTCCCACTCCCTGATGCGGGCCAGGGTCCAGGCTGTGGAGCCGGCCGACTACGAGGCCTGGTTGGCCGAGCAACAAACGGCAGCTGCCACCCCCGAGGAAGGCGGCGTCGGGTTTGAAGGATTCGAGTTGTTCGGGGCAAAGGGCTGCACCCAGTGCCACAACGTGCGACTCGAGGGCGAGGTGCTCGGTCCCACTGATCGTGCATCCTTCAACGGTCCCGACCTGACCCATTTCGCATCGCGATCCGTCTTCGCCGGCGCGATCCTCCCCGCCGAGGGCCAGAGTCGGGACGAGGCCCTCAAGGATTGGCTGGCCGACCCGCCGTATATCAAGCCCGGAAGCTTCATGCCTGACCTCGCCTTGACCGAGGCCGAAATCGATGCTCTCATCGTATGGCTGGACACCCTGGAATGACCGCCACCGCCGAACGCCCCACCACCACGATCTTCCGGCGCCCGAGCTCCACGAAGGGGCTCTGGTCGTGGATCACCACAGTGGACCACAAGCGCATCGGGATCATGTACGGGTACGCCGCCTTCACCTTCTTCATCATCGGTGGCATGGAGGCCTTGCTTCTCCGCATCCAGCTCTCCCAGGCCAACGGCGAGTTCCTCACGGCCGGCGCATACAACGCCCTGTTCACGATGCATGGCACGACGATGATCTTCCTCTTCGTCATGCCGGCGTCGGCGGCGTTGATGAACTACATGCTCCCGCTGCTTATCGGGGCCCGGGATGTCGCCTTCCCCCGGCTCAACGCGCTCTCCTGGTGGATCTTCTTCTTCGGGGGGATCTTTCTCTACTCGACCTTCATCTTCGGCACCTCGGCGCCACCGATTGGTGTCGACGGGATCGGGGGAATCGATGGGAACCTGGCCCCAGGCGGTGGGCCCGGCAGTTTCAACTTCCTCGCCGACTCTCCGGATGGCGGCTGGTTCGGCTATCAGCCCAACGCCGGGCCTCTCTACTCCCCGGGGACGGCGATGGACTATTGGGCCCTCGGGCTGCAGATCATCGGTCTCGCCTCACTGGTGTCCTCGGTCAACTTCCTCGTGACGGTGCTCAACCTGCGGGCCAAGGGGATGCGCCTCCTCCGCATGCCGGTGTTCGCCTGGATGACGACGATCACCTCGTTCCTGCTTCTCTTCTCGCTCCCGATCATCGCAGTGGCCCTGTTCATGGTGACCTTCGACCGTCAATTCGGGTCGCTGTTCTTTGCCGCTCAGGCCGGGGGGGATGTGATCTTGTGGCAGCACCTGTTCTGGTTGTTCGGCCATCCCGAGGTGTACATCCTCATCCTTCCGGCCATGGGGATCGTGTCCGAGATCTTGCCCACCTTCTCCCGGAAGCCGCTCTTCGGGTATTCGGCCGTGGTGTTCGCCGGCGCCGCCATCGCCTTCCTCGGTTTCGGGGTGTGGGCCCATCACATGTTCGCTTCTGGCATCACACCGGTCGCCCAGGCCGCATTCGGCCTGGCCACGATGACCATCGCCATCCCCACCGGGATCAAGATCTTCAACTGGCTGGGCACGATGTGGATGGGAAGGATCCGGCTATCGACGCCGATGCTGTTCGCCATCGGTTTTGTCGCCATGTTCACCATCGGCGGGCTCTCCGGGGTCACCCATGCCGTGGTCCCCTCGGACTGGCAGCAGACCGACACGTACTACATCGTCGCCCACTTCCACTATGTGATCTTTGGCGGTGCCGTGTTCGGGCTGTTCGGTGGGCTCTACTACTGGTTCCCCAAGCTGACCGGCCGGCTCATGAACGAGCGCTTGGGGAAGGTCCACTTCTGGCTGATGCTCCTCGGCTTCAACCTCACCTTCGGCCCGATGCACTGGCTGGGCCTCCAGGGGATGGTTCGACGCACGTGGAAGTACGCCCCGGAGACGAATCTGGAGCCGTGGAACATCGCCGTCACCATCGGCGCCTTCATCATCGCCTTCTCGATATTCATCTTCATGATCAACTGGTTCACCAGCCGACGCCGGGGCCAAGCATCGGGTCTGGACCCCTGGGACGCTCGCACGATCGAGTGGATGTCGCCCAACCCGTCGCCCGAGTACAACTTTGCCGTGTCCCCGGTGGTGACCAGCCTGGACCATTTCTGGCATTTGAAGTACGACGAGGATGCGGAAGGGCGCGCTGTCCGCAAGGAGGACGGCGACGAGATCGTCGCCACCATCGAGCACGAGCAGCTCAACCCGGCGTCACCAATCCATCTCCCCAACCCCTCTTACTTCCCGTTCTTCTTCGCCATGGGTCTTCCGCTGATGTTCTACGGCGTCATCTATCACCTGCAGCTGTGGGGCAAAGGCTTGATCGTGGTCGGCCTCATCATTGCCCTGGCCGCCGTCATCGGCTGGGCCATCGAACCGCTCGAAGAGCCTCATGTCGAGCACGACGAGATCGACGATGAGGACCACGTCGAAGACGAGTCCGAGTCCGCGCCGAAGGCCGAGGCATCGGAGTCGATCGATGACTGAGCTCATCCACGAAGCCGACCTGGAACACGCCCATCCCGAGCACGAGGGGACCGGGGTCGAGGATCGCAAGCTGGGGATGTGGCTTTTCCTCAGCTCCGAGTTCCTCTTCTTCGGCGCCCTGATCTCGAACTACCTGCTCTACTCGCAGCGCCCCGGCTTCCCCCCGCCCTATCCGGCCGAGATCTACGACATCCCCTTCACCTCGGTGAGCTCGTTCGTCCTGCTGATGAGCTCGTTGACCATGGTCCTCGCCCACAATGCCCAGACCCGCGAGGACGCCAACGGGGCCAGGACCTGGCTCTTCGCCACTGCCGCCCTGGGCTCGGTATTCCTCGCCGGCCAGGTGTTCGAGTTCACCGAGTTCATCGTCGAATTCGACATGAAGCTCAGCACCAACCCGGCGGCGTCCGCGTTCTACCTTCTCACCGGATTCCACGGGACGCACGTCGCCATCGGGGTGATCATGCTCCTGTCTCTGTGGGGGATCTCCCGACGCCGGGGCGGGTTGAGTGATCGGCAGGGCCTCAATCTGGAGCTCGTCGGTCTCTACTGGCACTTCGTCGACATCATCTGGATCATCATTTTCACTGTCGTCTACTTGCTCTCGGAGCCACCGGTGTGACCAGCCCCGAGCACATCCATCACCCGTCCCCGGCTCAGTACTGGAAGATCGCAGTGGTGCTCGCCGTACTCACCGCCGTCGAGGTCGCCATCTACTACATCCATAGGGACTTCGACCTCGGCAACTTCAACACCGTGCTTCTGATCTCCCTGGCCGCGCTCAAGTTCGTGATCGTCATCGGGTGGTACATGCATCTCCGCTTCGAGAATCGCATGCTGAGCCGCTTCTTCACGGCCGGTTTCATCCTGGCGTGCGCCCTGTACACGATCATCCTTTCCGCTCTCGGGGCCATAGCCCTCACGAGATGATCCCCCCGTTTCACCCCCATTACGACGTGTGGGCGCTGGCCTTCGCCCTCGCCTTCGGCTACTGGTACGCAGACCGCAGGCTGCGCGCGGTGCTTGCTCCCGAGGCGCCGCCGGCGACCACCGGGCAGAAATGGCAGTGGTATCTGGCTGTCGTGGCCTTGTGGCTGGTCTCGGGCTGGCCAGTCCACGACATCGGCGAGACATCGTTGTTCACGGTGCACATGGTGGAGCACATGGTCATCGCCCTGGTGATACCGCCATTGATGCTCCGGGGTATTCCGAGATGGCTGGCCGATGTGACCATCGGTCACCCCAAGGTCGCCCGGTTCATCAGGCCTCTGGCCAAACCCGTGCCCGCGTTCGTGCTGTTCAATACCACATTCATCGCGATCCACTGGCCCGACCTGGTGGCCCTCATGGTGCAGGGTGGCCCGCCGCACCTCCTGGTCCACGCCTGGCTGTTCGGCGTTTCCATCCTCATGTGGATGCCCGTTCTCTCACCGACGACAGCCATCCCGAGGCTCCCGCCGCCTGGCCAGATGGGCTATCTCTTCGCCCAGTCGCTGCTGCCCACTATCCCGGCATCGTTCCTGACCTTCTCGACCGTCCCGCTCTATCCGGTGTATGGCGATGCCGCCGTGGCGTTCGGGCTCAGCGCGGTGGCAGACCAGACCATCGCCGGGGTCATCATGAAGCTGGGTGGCGGGCTGCTTCTCTGGTCGACGATCGCGGTGATCTGGTTCCGCTGGACGAAGCAGGAGCGCGAGTGGGAGCGTCTCGAGTCCACGCTTCGGGCATCCTGAAGCCGATCACCGTTGTCGTGATGACCCTCGGATTGGTCGCCTGCAATCAGGCGGAGGGCACAGCGCGTGGCGTGGTCACTTCGGTGGACGGCAGTCTGGAGGACGTCACTTCGTTCGTGGTACTGGTCGAGGGGTCTGAGCTCGAGTTCCTTCCTACCGCCGACGGCGACTACGACTTCCCCCTCTCCCACCTAAGGGAGCACCAACGGACGGGCGAGCCGGTTCTCGTTGGGTGGGAGATCGTGGGTAGCGTGAGGTACGCACTGAGCCTGGCTGACGGGTAGAGGGCGCCCAACCGAGTACGAGGAGCACATGCCGATCGACCTACCGCCAGGTCATTTCTTCCTACCCGGTCCCACCGAGGTCCATCCCGACGTGCTCGCCGCCCAGGCTCGACCGATGATCGGTCACCGGGGCCGGGCCATCGAGGCGTTGCTCGGCCGTCTCCAGGACGGGCTGAAGCAGGTCTTTCGCACCGAGCAGCCGGTGATCATCTCTACATCGTCGGCTACCGGTCTCATGGAGGCTTCGGTGCGAAATGGAGTGGCCGGCGGCAGTGTCTTGGGCCTGGTGAACGGCGCTTTCTCCTCGAGGTTCGCCGAGATCGCCATGGCTTGTGGCCACGATACCGAGGTCTGGTCGGTGGATTGGGGCCTGGTCCACGATCCCGCCGAGCTCGACGCCAGATTGGGGCAGGGAGGCTTCGATGCGGTCACGATGACCCACTCCGAGACCTCTACCGGAGCTCTCCAGGATCTCGAGGCGATCGCCTCGGTAACCCGACGACATGAGGGTGTGATGCTGCTGATCGACTCGGTCACGGGAGTGGCCGGAGCCGAGGTCCGCACCGACGAGTGGGCTCTCGACTTCGTTCTCACCGGCTCGCAGAAGGCGCTGGCCCTGCCTCCGGGCCTGGCCTTCGCCGTCGCCTCGCCGGCGATGCTGGATCGCTCCGCTCAAGCCACGAACAAGGGTTACTACTTCGACCTGTTGCCGCTCATGAAGTCTTTGGAGGCATTTCAAACGCCCTCGACACCGGCGATCTCGCTGCTCTATGCCCTCGAAGTCCAACTCGAGAGGATCATCGCCGAGGGCATCGAGCGACGCTGGGAACGGCACGCGGCGATGCGTCTGGCCACGATCGAGTGGGTCGAGGCAATGCGGTCCGAAGGTTCCGAGATCGCTGTGCTCGCACCAGACGGTCACCGCTCACCAACGGTCACCTGCATCAGCCTGCCTGAGGGCCGATCCGGCCCTGAGGTGGTCGCGGCGATGAGAGATCGGGGATGGGTCATCGGCGGCGGGTACTCGAGGCTCAAGGAGTCGACTATCCGAATCGGGCACATGGGCGATCACGATCCTCAGGTGCTCGGCGAGCTGCTCGGAACCCTCGGCGAGGTCTTGCGTTGACCACGCCATATCGGGTCGTGGCCACCGATCGGGTGTCGAAAAAAGGCCTCGCACCGCTTCGCGAAGACGATCGCTTCGACGTGGTCCTGATCAAAGACTCCTCGGATCCGGAGTTCGTTGCCGGGTTGAAGACCGCCGCGGGTCTGATCGTGCGCAGCGCTACCCGGGTCGATGCCTCGCTGCTGAACGAAGCGCCTGGCCTCAAGGTGGTGGGCCGGGCAGGCGTCGGCGTGGACAACATCGACGTAGCCGCCGCTTCCGAGCGAGGCGTGGCGGTGATGAATGCGCCGGGCGGCAACACGATCTCTGCCGCCGAGCTGACCATGGCGCTATTGCTGGCGGTGGCGCGCAGAGTGACCGTGGCCGATCGGTTGATTCGCCAGGGGCGATGGGAGCGTTCCAGCCTGCAGGGCGTCGAGCTGCGTGGGAAGACCCTGGGTGTCATCGGGGCAGGTCGCATTGGATGGGAGGTGGCGAAGCGTTGCCGGGCGTTCGGGATGGACGTGATCGTGTACGACCCGTATCTGCCCGCTGACAGAGTCGACGAGCTTCACCCCCATCTCGTGTCGCTGGACAACTTGATCGAGAATTCGGACGTCATCACCCTCCATGTCCCCCTCAACTCAGAGACGAGGGGTCTCATCGGCGAACGCACGTTGGGCCGGATGAGAAAGGGCGCGTTCGTGCTCAATGTTTCGCGTGGTGGTGTCGTCGACGAGACGGCCCTGGCCGAAGCACTCAACAATGGACGAATCGCAGGAGCCGGTCTCGATGTCTACGAGCACGAGCCGCTGTCGCCGGACAGCCCGTTGCTCGATGCCCCCAACCTCGTGCTAACCCCGCACCTCGGCGCATCGACCAAGGAGGCTCAGATCCAGGTGGCTCTCGAGGTGGCCCGAAGTATGCGCAACGCCCTCACCCAAGGGGACCTCTCCGCCGCCATCAACGCGTCGGACCTGGCGAACGCCTCCGGTCTGAGCTGATGTCACCGATGCTCACCCGCCTTTGGGGGAGAGATTCAACCAACGACGAGGGTGATGGCAGCTTCGGATTCGGCCGCCGGCTCCTCTGATTCCTCGTCCGGGCTCCGGGCGAACATGACCGCAAGGATGAAGACAACGATGGTGCCGATCCCGATAACCGCGACCATCACCTCCCCAAACGAGAGCTTGATGTTGGGCTTGGTGCCGGCGAGCGAGGCGAAGCCGAGGATGCCGGCTGCGACCAGTATCCCGATGAGCGCAGCACTGCCTCCACTCAGATGATTCGACTCGATGAGGGCCCAGGCGAAGGGGAGGACGAGGATCAGGAGCAACAGGAGTGCGGTGAGAGGAATGCCGAAGGCGAAGCCGAGTCGTTGCCTCACCATTTCTATCTCTTCGCCCGAGCCTTCGGGCACCGCCACCGGGACGCCGATCGCCTGGGTGACAGTCGCGGTCAGACCACCGAGGATTGCCCTACCGTTCGCCATCACCCCGATGGTGGCGAGGACCGGCAGCTGAACGAACCCCTCTGCTCCTTCTACCGCGGTGCCG
>JBEVIF010000250.1:0-3765 GCA_040510795.1 Acidimicrobiia bacterium | reverse complement strand
CACCGCCGGTGATGAATCGCTTCACACCCTCGATGTGCCAGGTGCCGTCCCCCATGTCTACGGCCTTGGTCGAGGCCGAGCCCACGTCGGATCCGGCATCCGGCTCGGTGAGGATCATCGACCCGGACCACTGCTTGTCGAGCCCTAGACGGGCCAGGTCCTTCTGCTCGTCGTTGCCCTCATCGAAGAGAACAGTGGCGAACAGTGCGCCACCGGAGTACCTGGACACGGTCGTGTTGGCGGCCAGCTGCATCTCTTGGGTGGCCCAGGCGAGACTGGGCGGTACCGGCATGCCGCCCATGTCGGCGGGGACGGCGAAACGATCCCAGCCGCCCTCCTTGTAGGCGCGCACTCCGGCCTTCACAGAATCGGGCAAGTGCACCTCGCCGTTCTCGAGTACGAGTGGGATGCGGTCCTGGTCTACGTACGAGGCGGCGAAATCGTCACGGGCGAGCCGTTCGATCTCGACGAGGATGTCACGTGCCGTTGCCTCGTCGATATCGGGCCATGGCCCGCTGCCCAGATAGTCCTGTATCCGGTTCACCTCGAAGAGATTGAATTCGAGGTCCCGGAGATTCGACCTGTAGTGGCTCGCCATTTCTCCTTCCTGATCTTTGAGTGATGACTCTAATTTGAATCAACGCTCAAATAAAGGGGCAAGTTCCCCCAGGAGGCCTTGGTCAGAGGAGAAGAGCGGCGACGAGGGTCCCGACCATTGCGATCAGCCCCGCAGATTGGGTGATGAAGAAGCGGTCGAGCCGTTCCTCGATCCGGTCGAATCGGTCGTCCATCCGGTCGAGCCGGTTTTCGATAGCGTTTAGACGGTCCTCGAGCCGCCGGATGTCGTCCTTGGTGGCTACCTCGATCGTCTCGTATGTCGGTAGATACGCCATGAGAGTGTCCGCCCGCTCGCTACCGAGCAGTTCGTCCAGCACATTGTAGAGATCGCGGCGACGGGCCTCCGAGACGGCCATGTCCCGAGCATGCCTGCCCGACGGTCGAGGAACAAGGAGGTCGCATGCCGGGTCAGCGGTCTACCGTTTCCGGATGCGATACAAGGCAGGATTGGAGACGCGGGAGAGGATCCTCGACGCGACCCGATCGCTGGTTGCCGAGAACGGGCTGGACGGGACCACCATCAAGGCCATCTGTGAACAGGCCGGCGTCCTCCCTGGCTCTTTCTACAACCTCTTCGCCTCGAAGGAACAGGCCATCGTCACAGTGGTCCGCGAGGCAATCGACGCCGTCGACCCAGATCCCGCACATCAGGGCACCGACACACTGGACGACTTGGTCAGCGCGTATGTCCGGTTTCTCGAGGAATCGCCGGAGCTTTCCCGGGTCTACATCCGCATCGGCGTCTCCGGAGCCGGGTCCAACCCCGAATTGAGCGGGCGGATGGTGCGCCACCACGAGGCACGAGTCGCTCGCTTCGCCGCAGCCATGAAACGCCAGAGCCCCGAACTGTCCGAGACTTTGGCCGAAAGACGATCCGAGACGCTGGTCCTGGCCCTCAATGGCATCGCTCTCCATCGGATCATCGACCCGGACTTCGACGTCGCGTGGCACGCCAGGGCACTACTCGAGGACGCGGCTGCGGTTTCCTGACCTGCGAGCGGCGTCGATAGGCTCAGAAGATGGACCTCGCCGTTCAAACCCGTGGCGACTGGCAGCTGATCCTGGATGTGGCTCGCTGGGCGGAGGATCGTGGGCTCGTCGCCATCGCTTTGCCCGATCACTATCTGGAGCGGGGCGATGAGACCGAGCGGCCCGCCTTCGACCATCTGGTCCACCTGGCAGCTCTGGCCCGGGAGACGACCAAGATCGAACTGGTCTCACTCCTCTCCCCCGTCACGTTCCGCCATCCGGCGGTGTATTACAAGATGGGTGTCACCCTGGATGAGGTCTCCGCCGGCCGCTTCACAATGGGTATCGGCACAGGGTGGCTCGACGAGGAGTTCACATTGTTCGGACTCCCCTATCCGGACCGAGGCACCCGTTTCGAGATGCTCGACGAATGCTTGGCCTACCTCACGGCCGCTCTCTCCCCGGACACTGCAGGCTTCGACGGTGAGCACTATCAGTTGTCCGGGTTCGACCCACAGCCTCGTCCCCGAAACCTGAGGCTCCTGGTAGGAGGAGGTGGGAGCAAGACGACGCCGACCCTGGCCGGGCGGTATGCCGACGAGTTCAACATCTATGCCTGCACGCCGGAGCAATACGCCGGCAGACGGGACCTGGCCGAGAAGACGGCAGCCGAGGCGGGGCGTGATCCCGGCTCGATCTTGTTCTCGACGGCGTGTCCCGCGGTGGCAGCCCGGAAGGAATCCGATTACCGGCGGCTGTTGGCGAAGCTCGCCGAGCGGACGAGGTCGACGCCGGAGCACATCGAGCAGGTCTACGAGAAGCGGGGCTACCCCCATGGCTCGGGCTCGAAGGCGGCCGAGATGCTGGATCGCCTCGAGGAGGCCGGCTGCCAACGCTTCTACCCCCAAATGTTCCTTCGAAATCCTGAGGATTTCGACATCATCCTCGACGCCTACCGTCCCTGATCGTGCCCAACGTCGCCATCCTTGGGACCGGGCTCATCGGTGCATCGGTCGGACTCGCCCTGCGGGAGCAGGGTTGGGGATCGGTCGGCTGGGATCCCTCGCCGATGGCCCTGGAATTGTCGTCGGCGCGGCACGCCACGGACATCGCGGGCTCGGTCGCCGACGCCGTTGACGGAGCCGACCTGGTCGTCCTCGCCGGACCACTCCACGCCAACCTCGAGACCCTCGCCCGCCTCGAGACCGGAGCGCTGGTCACAGATGTCACCAGCGTCAAGGTGCCCATGCTGGGAGCTGCCCGTAATGGGGTTCGTTTCGTGGGAGGTCATCCCATGGCGGGACGCGAGCATGCCGGTCCCGAGGCGGCGTCCGCGGCTCTGTTCCGCGGCGCACCGTGGGTGATCTGTGACGACGGCGCTTCCGTTGAGGATGTCAAACGGATGACCACGATCGTTGGATCTACCGGAGCCAATCCGATCGTGATGTCGGCGCGACGGCACGACGAAGTTGTCGCCTCGGTCTCACACCTCCCCTATCTGCTGGCAGTGACACTGGTCAACACGATCTCGCGCAAGCCCGATGCCGTAGATCTTGTGTCGGGCAGCTTTCGCGACCTGACCCGGGTGGCCTCAGCCGAATCGTCGTGGTGGCCGGAGGTCCTCACCTCGAACTCCGAATCGGTGACCTCGGCCATCGACGATCTCGTGGCCAGTCTCGAAGACCTCAGGTCGCGGGTCGTCTCCGGCGACATGGATGGTCTGGCCGAGCAGCTCGAGGATGCCCGAGCG
Organism: Acidimicrobiia bacterium; assembly: GCA_040510795.1. Classification (GTDB taxonomy): domain Bacteria; phylum Actinomycetota; class Acidimicrobiia; order Spongiisociales; family ZC4RG35; genus JARDZU01. Next base: position 428 of record JBEVIF010000250.1, on the reverse strand, counting down.
CGACGCGGAGCCATGGCTCCACCGGTGGCGATGGTCCAGGTGATCCTGCAGGACCGACCGGGTGAGATCGCAGCCGTCGGCCACGCCCTTCAGACCAGCAAGGTCGACCTTCGGGACCTCCAGCTCAGACACGCCGTCCACGGTGGTGGCGGCGTCCTCAGCCTCTCGGTCCGGCCCGGGGAGGCCGAGACCCTGAAGGCGGCCCTGGCCAAAGAGGGATTCACCATCGAGATCGAGGATTAGCGGTGCTCTTCTCCATCATGACCGAGCCCCAGATGGGTGGCACTTACCACGAGTTGTTGCGGGTGGCGCGACTCGCCGAATCCGAGGGCCTCTACTCCTTCGCCCGTTCCGATCATCTCGCTTGGAGCCCGGAGCCCGCACCGGAGGCGACCGACGCGTTCGCCACCATGGGCGGTCTGGCCCGA
>JBEVIF010000249.1:0-4836 GCA_040510795.1 Acidimicrobiia bacterium | reverse complement strand
CTCCGGCCAGGATCCGACCCTCACGTGGGCGGACTAGCTCCCGGGTGATCACGGGAGCATCAGGGGCCTCGGTTGTATTGGTCTGTTCCATACCCCTGATTCGACCGTCTCCGCCTCGTACCTTCAATCGGGGACGACCCTGAGACATCCCCGAGGTTCTCGGGGATGTCCCTTATTGAGGTTGACGCTCGTCGCCGCGATCATTTCATCGTGACTCAAATCGGGCAGCTCCGTTTCCGCCGTCGCGGCCGCGATCGCATCGTGGCCGGTGTTGCCGGGGGCCTGGCCGACACTCTTGGAGTCAGTGATGCCTTCGTACGGGCCGCCTTCGTCACGCTCAGCATGGTCTGGGGTCTCGGGGTGCTCGTCTACCTGGCGCTGTGGCTCATGGCTCTCGACCGGGTCGAGGACACCGACCCGGAGCCGGTGGCGACACACCAGGCGGTGGGTCTGGGTCTGGCCTTCGGGGGATGCATGCTTTTTCTGGGTGCGCTGGGGTGGTGGCCGTCGAACGCTCTGGTTCTCACCGTGGGGGCTCTCAGCTTCGGCACGGCGGCCCTGACTGATCGGAACATGCCGGGCCCCTTGGTCGCTCTGGTAGACCCGAGCGTGGACCGACCTGGACGTCTCCGCATGCTGTTCGGGGTCTTGCTGTTGATCGGAGGGCTTGCCGTCTTCTCGTCGAGCGTTGGGCCGATCTCCGGGATCGGGCCTGTGGTCCTCGCTGTCGCGCTCACCGGGTTCGGGATCCTGGTGGCCTTCGGGCCGTGGGTCACCCGTCTCGCCCGGGATCTCGGCACCGAGCGACGAGAGCGGATCCGCCAGGAGGAAAGGGCCGAGATGGCAGCCCATCTCCATGATTCAGTGCTGCAGACGCTGGCCTTGATCCAGCGAAGCGACGATCCGGCCCGCATGTCGATCCTCGCCCGTCATCAGGAATCCGAGTTACGGGATTGGCTCTACGGGAATGCACCCCTCGAGGGTGCCGACCTCCTCTCCACTGCCCTCAAGGCGTCTGCTCGCAGGATCGAGGCGGATCACCAGGTGCCGATCGATGTGGTCGTCGTCGGAGACCACCCATTGAACGAAGACACCCGAGCCCTCCTCGGGGCGGCCAATGAGGCGATGGTCAACGCGGCCAAACACTCTGGGGCCGAGCGAATATCCCTCTACTTCGAAGCCGAGGACAATGAGCTCATCGTGTATGTGACCGACCAGGGAAAGGGCTTCGAACCAACGGCTGTCGCCAACGACCGGCGGGGCATCGCGCAGTCCATCAAGGCGAGGGTGCAACGGGCCGGGGGCGAGGCCGAGATCGAAAGTGAGCCGGGTGAGGGGACCGAGGTCGTGCTCAGGATGCCGGTGGCCGCCGGATGAGGGTCAAGGTCTATCTGGTCGACGATCATCGGCTCTTCCTGGCCGGTGTGAAGGCAGAGCTGTCCGAGGAATTCGCCATCGTGGGATCCGCCTACGACGTCGATACGGCGATCGAAGAGATTCGAGGGCTCGAGCCCGATGTCGTATTGATCGATGTCCACATGCCTGATGGCGGCGGGATCGTCGTTGTGGAGAGCGTCGGCGAGACGAATCCGGAGGTCAAGTTCCTCGCCCTATCGGTCTCGGATCAAGCGGAGGATGTGATCGGGATGATCAGGGCGGGGGCGCGGGGCTACGTGACCAAGACCATCGAGCCGGGAGATCTGGTAGATGCAGTGCGTCGGATCGATGCCGGCGACGCGGTCTTCTCGCCACGCCTCGCCGGGTTTGTCCTGGATGCCTTCGCCGGCGTGATGCCTACGGAGGATGATCCGGAGCTCGACCAATTGACCACGAGGGAGAAGGACGTCCTCCGACTGATCGCCAGAGGGTTCGCCTACAAGCAGGTGGCCCGGAAGCTCAATATCTCGATCAAGACCGTCGAGACGCATGTCTCGTCGGTGTTGCGAAAGCTCCAGCTATCCAACCGTCATGAACTGGCGAGATGGGCGTCGAAGCGAAGGATTGTCTGACATGGGCTAGGCGACGGCCTCCACCAGTGGCCGTGTCGTCGCCTCGACGCCACCTAGGGCGACGAGACCCCCGACCCGCACGGTAGGGGCGTCCGGGTCGTCCACCGGCCGGGTCAGATCTTCGATACGACCTGCCGTGACGGTCCCATCGAACACAACCTTCCATCCGGGTGGGACGACCAGGCTCAGACCGCCGAAAGCCACCAGGATGTCCAGGTAGATCCCTGTCGGAGCGGGGACCACCCGGCGCAGGTCGATCAGGGTGCCACCGAACAATGTCGTGACCTTGCCCCCGAAGAAGGGGTCGGCTGACGAGATCAGCTTTTCACCGCCAAAGATGTTCACAAGGTCGATTTCCTCTGTCTCTTCGGTGGCATGGGACTGGAGGAGCAGCTTGGCCGCCAGCGCGGCACCGAGAAGGGCGACGACGGCATAGCGGACGAGTCGAAAGATGAAACCGAACATTTTTCGTACCTTACGTTGGCAGACGCTCGCCGGCATCCACGGCGAGCCCGAGGTGGTTGCTGGCTGGAGCAAGCGGGCAGGACCAGCGGTTCGAGTGCACGCATGAGGGGTGATAGGCGTAGTTGAAGTCGAGGACGATCAGATCGCCGTCGTGACCGAGATCGGCACCTTTGATCGTGTCGAGGAGATATCGCCCTCCGCCATAGGTGGTGTCACCGTTTCCCGCGTCGCGAAAGGGGAGGAAGATCCCACCGCCGTATGCATCTAGCCAGAGCACCTCGAGCCGGCATTCCTGACCGGCCAATTCGAAATCCACGGTGCCAATTGTGAGGAATCGTGTCGAGCCGTCTCCGGAGTGGTCGAGAACGGCCGCCTGGTCGTCGATTGGCGTGAATCGGCCGGTCGTCCGCCATCTTGCGTCGTGGTTGTAATAAGGGAGACCTGTGAACGATTCCACGTCTTCGACGGGGGATTGCGGATGATTGGCGAAGAGCGCATCCCGGGTCGCGACCCATTCCTCCCAGGGTCCAGGTCCGGCACCGCCCTCTCGTGCCAGGCGGTACATGTCGTGGACGCGCCGTCTGTAATCCCAGAGATCGAGCGTCTCGCTCACCGCGTCAACTTAATTGCCTTGACGTTTGGCCCCCGGGCCGCCATTCTTCGGGGCGTCGAGAGAATGAGGCAGCCATGAAGCAGCGGATGACGAATCCCAACGGAACCCCAGGGTTTTTCGACGCGCCCGTTTCCGCTGCCGGCGACGACGTGCCGAACACCCGAAGGCGGCCTCTGATCACATGATGTGACATTCCAGCAACTGTCTGTTGTGAGGCCGCCGGAACACCCGGCGGCTTTTTGTTTTCCGCCCACGACACGACAAAGGACTCGACCAAATGAAAACCCATCTAAGACAACTGCAAGAGCTCGGACGATGTAGCAGCGAGGGCAGTCATGAGCTGTTCTTCTCCGAGAAGCCCGCGGAGCTGGCTGCAGCGCAGCGAATCTGCGGGACTTGCCCCGTCCGGGTCCAATGCCTCGAGATCGCCCTGCGCGATGGTCACGAATGGGGGGTATGGGGTGGTGTCATCTTCTGGGATGGCCAGCCCTACCACCGCCGCCGTACCAGGGGTCGTCCCCGGCGATCCGAAGCCGGGCTACCTATCGAGGCAGATACCCGTGAGCTCTGGGAGCAGGTGAAGTCAGCCTGAGATCAGGAGACTGCCAGCTCCCGGAGACCTCCGGGAGTGGATGGATGACGCATCTTGGCCAGGGCCTTGGCCTCGATCTGTCGGATGCGCTCCCTGGTGACATTGAAATGCCGTCCCACCTCGTCGAGGGTGGCCGGCTCCTGATTGCCCAGGCCATACCGCATCTCGATGATCGTGCGCTCTCTCTCGTTCAGACGCTCCAGGACGAATTGAAGATTCTCGATGTTGAGCTTCGAGGCGATCAGCTCGAAGGGAGCGGCAGCCTCGAGGTCCTCGATGAAATCACCGAGCATGGCGTTGTCATCGCCGACCGGCTCGAAGATCGAAACGGGCTCGGGGGCGACCTTTCTCGCCTCGCGAATCTTGTCGACGGTCAGACCGGATTCTTCGGACAACTCGTCGTCGGTCGGCTTGCGGCCGAGGCGCTTGGTCAGATTGGCCTCAGAGCTCTGCATCTGGGAGATGGTGTCCATCATGTGGACCGGGACACGGATGGTGCGACTCTTGTCGGCGATGGCACGGGTGATCGCCTGCCGGATCCACCACGTTGCGTAGGTGGAGAACTTGAACCCCTTGCGGTACTCGAACTTCTCGACCGCCCGAATCAGGCCCAGGTTGCCTTCCTGCACCAGGTCGAGGAAGGGGAGACGGGCGTGCCCGTAGCGTTTCGCAATGGAAACCACGAGACGGAGGTTGGAGCGGATGAAGGTCTGGCGGGCTTCTTCGCCGGCACGGACCATTTGGGCCAGCTGGCGACGCTTGGTCTGGTCCTTCTCTGACTCCAGTGCCAACTCGGCCTTGCGCCCGGTTTCGATGGCCTTTGCCAACCGGACTTCGTCCTCGGCGGTGAGCAGGTTGAACAAGCCGATCCCGTCCAGATACTGGCGGATCGCTTCGTCACTTACTTCACGTTCGATGGAGCTGCTTCTACCCATGACTCGGCCTCTAGCCAGGGTAGGAACACCCCTGGCCACTCTTTGGGATTGTCGATATCTGTATCGGCACTTATCCCCACAATGTTGAATGGGCTCAGGGACTCATTTCTCGTAGACTTTCGCGGTCCCACCACGGCTCCTAGGGGGCCGGGTCGCGGGCGTTTAGCTCAGTTGGCAAGAGCACTGCCCTTACAAGGCAGGAGTCGGGGGTTCGAGTCCCTC
>JBEVIF010000248.1:0-16735 GCA_040510795.1 Acidimicrobiia bacterium | reverse complement strand
TGGAAAAGCCGTCCATGATCTTCTGGGCGTCGTAGCGCGATCGGTTGAACCGACGATCGACCCAGATCTGGACTCGCCTCCTCAGCGGATTGAACAGCGCGGCCACGGCCAGAGTCGAGGCCGCGATTGCTAGATCGCTGTCCGTGTCGAGCAGTGAGCTACTGGCAGTCACAGCGCCGACGAAGACCGCTGCCAGCAGACCGACCACAAGCAGATAGCTGACCGTCCGGGAGACGAGTCGGTCGATTTCGAAGAGGCGAAACCGAGTGATCGCCACGGCGATGGACACCGGCACACCGATGGTGATGATCATCGTTATCAGCGTTGTGAAGGTTTGGGCAAGGGCTGTATCCCCGAACGCGACGCCGACGACGACCAGCGAGACCACGCCGAGGACCAGCACCAGTATGGGCCCGGCAATCTGACGGCGGACCGTTGGGGAGCCCTTGATCAGACGGTAGAGGAGGGGTAGAAGACCGAGAATCAGGATGACGGCGATGAAGCTGCCCGCCACCACACTCAAGATGATGATCGCGGCGGCATGAGCCCAGGGCCACCATGACCTGCTGTAGCGCCCATCGGGAAACAGCGTCAGTGACGAGAACAGGGCCAGCAATCCGGCATCGAAGACGACCTCAGACGGCGTGACCAGGCCGGGGAAGTCGAGAGTTTCGGCTATCTCCTGAATTGCCACTCCAGCCCCCACCAGCAGCGGGCCAAGTATGAAGAGCCAACCCACCGCATTCGCCGGGATCCGTCGGGCCAGGAACACCCCGACAACAGGGAAAGCGAAGAACGAGAGCGCCCATAGCTTGTCGAGCGGACCGGTGACTTCATCCGAGCCACGATCGAACCAAAATGCCATACCCCAGGCGACGATCGACACGATCAAGAGCACCCAGGGCAAGCTCGCGACGAGTCTGGCCCTCATCGTGACTCCCGCACCCATACGCAGGCCGCGGCGGGCTGCATGGTCTCGGCGACCACCCCGACCCAGCCGTCGACCACGTTTTCGCTGTCGCCCCGATCGCGGAGAGAGCTGGCGAATCGGTTCACAACCACCTGGGCGTTGTACCGGGAGCGAACTGTGCCGTCCGCGGCGTTCACAAGGCCATCGCCCAACGCCATGAGCAACATCACCCATGACAGCCGGTTCTCCGGCACCTTCCATACGAGCAGCGCGCCCGTGGCGAGAAGGGAGAGGGTGCCGAGCGCAAACAACAAGCCCTCGCCGCTGAGGCCCGACCGAATCGCAGCGGTCACCGTTGCGCCGAGCACCACGACTGCGACCACAGCGACGGTCAGAATTCGCCAGCCCCTGTTCATGTCAGACGCCATCCCTGACCCACACCGCGGCAGTCGTCGGATGCATCGTCTTGGACACCACGTCGATCCAGCCCTCTACGACCGCCGGTCCATCCGCGCCGTCGCGTAACGACCCGGAGAAATCATCCATGACTTTCTCGGCGTCGTAACGCGTTCGGTTGAAACGCCGATCGACCCTGGTCAGGACCATCCGTCGAATCGGGCTGAACATTGCAGCAACTCCCAGAGTTGACGCTGCCACAGCCAGGTCGGACTGGTCAGGAAGGAGCGAGGTGAGCCAGGTGACAGCGCCCAGATAGACGGCTGCTAGCAAGACGACCACCAGGGCATACCCCACGGTCCGTGAGATGACACGATTGATCTCGTAGAGACCATGGCGAGTGATCGCGATGCCAATCGCGGCTGCGGTTCCGTTCCCCCAAAGAGCGAATGCGACCACTACCGGATCGAAGCCCTCGGCGCCTAGGACCTCTTCGAGAAGACTCGCGGCGAAGAACATCACAGGAAAGGCCGCAACAGCCAGGACGAACCATCGGAACTGCAGCCGCTCCACTCCTGACGAGCGCCGGAAACGAATGACCAAATCGACGACGGCCACAAGGGCAATCACCGCCAAGGCGGTGCCCAGCCATTCGGTTGCCGGGTCCAGCAGTTCTCGGGCACCGGGAATCCCGAGCGGGTTATCAGGAGGAGTGTCACCCTGCACCGGGCCCGGGCGGAAGGCAAAGACCAGCGCGTCCGCCACTGTGACGAAAAGGAACGTTCGAAGAATCGACCGGCCAAACCGGCTCGGATCGCCAGACGGGTACGTCACGACGAGGGTAATGACGAGGGCCACCACAGGGAGGAACCCCCAAGTCGCCAGCCACGCCGCCGGCTCGCCCAGCGGCCATGAGCCTGGCTCGGTCAGCAAGGCGAATCTCGAATACTCGTCAGCGAAAAGACTGAGACCGACCGCCAGAGTTATTCCACTCATGATCCAGCCGATGCGATTGGCGGGGCGGCTCGAGACCACCAGGGCGCCGACCAGGCCGAAGCCAACCCAAGTCGAGAGCCAGATCGCCCCTTCGAGTGCGGACTCCTCGGCCTGTGTGGTCGAGATGGGCGGGTTCATATCGCTGAGGACCGCAGCCAGGACGATCAGCGCAACGCCTGACAGCCACATGACCCACGGAATCCACCGACTGGCCCGAGAGCTCATGAGCGGTCCCTGACCCAAACCCCCGCCAAGGCCGGCTGCATCGTCTCAGAGACGACCCCGACCCATCCGTGGACGAGATCCTCTTCGTCAACCCGGTCCTGCAACGACCCGGTGAATTGCTCCATGACACGTTCGGCGTCGTACTTCGAACGGTTAAAGCGACGGTCGACCCAACCTTGGAGCCTCTTACGCAGTGGGTTGAAGAGCGCGGCTACGACGAGAGTGGACCCGGCCACCGCCAACTGGCTCTCGGCAGGTGAGACCCACGTGAGGATCGTCACGACACCGAGGAAGACGAGACCAAGCACGCCGATCACCAAGGCATATCCGACGGTCCGTGAGATGAGCCGGTCGATCTCGAAGAGACGGTATCTGATAACCGCGACACCGATGCAAATGGGGATGGCCGATCCTCCCACCAGCCAGAAAAATTCGAATACGGAGTCTTCGGGCAAGACCTGCCCGGCGGCGGATATGAGGACGAACAGAGATGCACCCAGGAGCAACCAGCGATGCTGCTGGCGCTCGATGCCCGTGCTCTTTCGGCTCCGGAGGATGAGGCTCACGATCGCCGCCGCAGAGAGGCCGACCACGAAGAAAAATCCCGTATCACCCGTAATGAAATTCAAGACCGAGCTCAGCTCTACGCCGAGAGGGTTGTCCAGTCCGGTGTCCGTGAGTGGCACCGGGCTCAGCACGAAGCCGGTCACTGCCAACGACCCGACCACGATCACCGCCCGGCCCACGAATCTCTCCAAACGACCGGCGTATTCACCGGTGGGGAAGGTCGTGAGGAGCCAGACAACGATTAGCCAGGGGACGACGCCCAATATCGTGTAAACGAGCTCGATCCAGGCGGCCGCTTCGAGCGGCACGAGGAGCACTATCGACTGGAGCCCGAAGGAGATTCCCCAGACCAACCCGATGGCGAGACAGGCCGTCCCGATCTTGTTGCCCGGGCGGCGCATGAGGATGATCCATCCCACCACCGGCCAGGCCACCCACGAGGCCGGCCACAATTGATCACTGGTATCGGCCAGGGGCCCGTAGAACATTCCCAGGAAAATGCCTCCCACCGCTAGCAAGAGGAGGGCGGTGAGGAGGATCTTTCTCAATACGCGTTCCTCATCCAAAGGCCCGCCATCGTGGGTTGCATCGTCTTGGAGACGACGCCTACGCAGTCGTCGGCCAACCTCACGCCCCATCCCTCAGCCAGATCCCGGCCGAGACCGGACGCATCGTCTCGGATACGACGTCGACCCAGCCACTGACCACTGTGCTGGGATCGACCTCGTCGCGGAGCGACCCGCTGAAGCCGGTCATGACCCGCTCGGCGTCGTAGTGGGTGCGATTGAAGCGGTGATCGACGAAGGCCTGGACCCGCTTACGCAATGGGTTGAACAGCGCCGCAGCGGCCAAGGTGGCAGCGGCGACTGCGAGCGGTGAGTCGGAGTCGAGGAGGGACGTGAGACCGGTCAAGCCAATGGCGTAGACCGCGGCGAGGGTGGCGATGAGGAAGGCGTAGGAAACCGTCCGAGAGATGATCCGATCTATGTCGTAGAGGCGGTAGCGGAGAATGGCCAGGGTGGCGGCAATCGGGATGGCCGGAATCGACAAGTCGACCCAGATCTCCACCAACAGTGGCGGCTCGTGGACGCCGAGAGCCTCCAGGACGGATTGGGTGCCCAAGGCGGCAACGAATGAGAAGCAGGCGAGCAGAAACCATTTCAGCTGCAATCTCTCAACCGACCTCGACCTGCGATATCTCACGATCAGCGAGACGAGGACCGCTCCCATGAAGAACGGGTAGAAAGAGAAGAGCGGACCGGATAGCCACCCGTATTCCGGATTGGGCATGCCCGAGATCCCGATCGGGTTATCGGCCCATGCCGAGCAGCCGGTTGGTCCACCCTCGCCGATGCAGATCTGCTCCGTGAACGCATAGCTGACCAGAGTGACGATCACCAGCCCGAAGGCAAGCCATTGCAACCACAACCAGCGGCGGGTCGGGACGCGCCCCGTGGGGAACCAGAGCAGGAGTGTCCCGATCCCGACGATCCACCCCAGCCAGAGGCCGCCCCCGATCGCCGAGAACGCCAACCAGCCCCGGTCGGCGAGACCGCCGGCTATGCCTGCGGCGATAATCGACAGCCCGATGGCAGAAAAGACCCATCCCACCCGATTTCCGTCGGCCTTCCACAGGATCAGTGGGCCCAGCGCCCCGAAGAGAAGGGCGGTGCCGAATAGAGCCAGTGATTCCACATCGATACCCCGAGGCCACCAGCCGAGGACGCCACCCAAGACCAGTGCCGATAGGAGCACCAAAATGAGAATGGCCAACAGCGCGGCTGACCTGTTCGCTCCGTGGAGTCGTTCCTCTCCGTCCCTCATGCAGGGCACAGATTGGTAGTGAAGCGTTACGTAAGTGAAACGCGCCTGTCTCACGGAACATCGGAGCCCGTTCCGGCTCCAGGCGAGTTCACATAGCCGTAACGGTGAGCTACCTTCGCCGCTTGCTCGAAATCAAACTGCTCGGCCAACCCGACGTTTCCCTGTCCGGGCGCCCCGTCGTGGTTGACACTCGTAAAGCCATCGCACTCCTCGCCTATCTGGTGGTGGAGAAGTCGGCGAGCAGGGACACGTTGGCCGGGTTGTTCTGGGCCGACTCCTCCCAGGAGCGGGCCCGGGCGACACTGCGCCGGACGCTGTCGGCATTGAAGGGAGCCACAGGGACCGACCTCATCGAAGCCGACAGGAATCTCGTCACGCTCGTTGGCGAGATCAGCTCGGATCTCGACATCCTCGAGCGACAGCTTGAGGCGACAGGCGAACATGGCCACGACCCCCGTGATGTCTGCGACCGATGCATCCCGCATCTTCGCCGGGCCACCGACCTCTACCGGGGTGACTTCCTGGAGGGCTTCTCGGTCAAGGCGTCACCAGAGTTCGACGATTGGGTGAGAAGCGTCGCCGAATCCACCCGGATTCGAATCGGTGAGGCGTTCAATCGGCTCGGAACCGCGTTGGCAGCCGCCGGCGAGTACCCCGCAGCGATCAACGCAGTAGCCCAATGGATCGAGCTCGACCCGCTACATGAGCCGGCGCACCGCTTCCTCATGTTGCTCCACGCCTGGGCCGGTGACCGGCCGGGAGCCATCGAGGCATATCGCAACTGTGTGACCATCCTCGATCAGGAACTCGGAGTTGCGCCCCTCGAGGAGACGACCGAGCTGTACGAGGCGATCCTCGATGAAGACCTCCCGCCCGCCCCGGGTGCTCCACGAAGGGTCAAGGCCGAGATTGCGGCTCGACGTCAGACACAGCCTGACCTCATCGATCGTGAGGCCGACCTGGACCAACTCCAGGAAGCGCTTCGCAGCACCATGAGCGGAGGCGGGCTGGTCTTCGCCATGACCGGTGCCCCGTGGATGGGAAAGACCCGTCTTCTGGAAGAGCTGGCCTCGATCGCCTCCCCGGACCGGGATGTCCTCATCGGCCGCGCTTTCCGTATGGAGCAGACCCTGCCCTACGGGGTCGCCGCCCAGGTGCTGTCCGGAGCGGCCTCCCGAATCGATGCCATGCGGGACGAGATCCCCGAATGGGCGATGAACGAGCTTGGACGACTGGCCCCAGGATTCGCTCCAGTGGCTGTCGAGACCTCTCATGACCGATTCGGCGAGCTGCGGCTGCTCGAGGGGGTCCAAACGGTGATGTCGATTCTCGCTCGAGAACGTCCGGTCTTGATCATCCTGGACGACGCGCAGTGGATGGACACTTCATCCGCCGCACTATTTTCGTATCTGGCTCGTCGCATCTCGGAGATGCCCGTGGTCATGGTTGTGGCGGCAAGGGCCGAGGACGATCTCCTCCCAGCCGTCGCCGAGATGATGGGGGCGGCGAATCAGTCGGCCGCCATTCGCCCGCTCACCGTCCAGCACTTGCTCCCGCTGGTGGGCGGCGACGAGAACGCAGCGAGACGACTCCGGGAGAAGACAGGAGGCGTCCCCCTCCTGGTCAACGAGGCCCTCACTGCAGAGGTGGACGACCTTCCCGCTACCCCCGGTATGGCGCGATACATGGAGGCTCGCCTCTTGGAGATCGACGACCTTGGGCGGCAGATCCTCACTGCGGCCGCCGCGCTCAACGGAATCTGCGACGCGACTCTCCTCAGGGAGACCAGCGGGCGAAGCGAGGAGGAAGTGGTTGAGGCCGTGGAGGAACTCGTCGCGGCTGGTCTGCTGAGGGAGATCCCCGAGTCAGAAGGTCTCAGCTTCACCCTCGACGCCCTCGAACGAGTCACCTACGAAACGACCTCCATGGTCCGGCGCCGTCTGCTCCACCGTCGTGCCGCCCGTGCTCTGGCCGAGCGGGGGTATGCCCGATCCGATGTCCGTCTCGCCGCCGCCGTCGCCGGGCAGTATCGAGCGGCGGGCGATCCCGAAGCGGCGGCCTGGTACCACCTTGCCGGAGATCTGGCTCAATCGATGTTCGCCAACGACTCCGCCGTCCAGTTCTACGAAACCGCCCTGGCACTGGACGACCCTGAGGTTGCCGCCGCCCGACTCGCTCTTGGAGAGCTGGCCATGGCCGCCGGCGACTACGACCGGGCTCGACGCGAGCTGACCTTGGCCGCGTCGCACGCCGGCCCCGATTCGATCGGTGTCATCGAGCATCGGACCGGTGAAGTCGAGCGTCTGCTTGGCCGGTTCGAAGACGCGGAAGAGCATTTCCAGCGATCCATCGAGAATCATCCAGCCCCTGCGGCCGTGCTCGCCGACTGGGCACTCCTGGCTTACCGAACCGGCGATGAGGCGAAAGCGGCCAACCTCGCCCGACGCGCCAGAGAAGCCGCCGAGCAAGAGGACGACCCGGCTCAGATGTCCCGGGTCCGCAACATCCTCGCCGTGGTGACACCCGATCACGACGAGGCACTGGAGCATGTCGAGGAGGCGATGCGTCTCGCAGGTACTGACGATCTCCTCCGCATGGCAGCCTTGAACAACAAGGCGCTGTTGCTGTCCGAGAACGGAGCCACCAGCCGCTCGATCGAGCTCGTCGAAGAGGCGATCGGCATCGCCGAGCGCACCGGGCACCGTCATCGGGAGGCCGCTCTGTGGAACCACATGTCCGACCTCCATCACCGTGCCGGCCGGGAGACCGATGCGCGCCAATCCCTCACTACCGCGGTTTCCCTATTCGCCGACATCGACTCGGGTGATCTGGAGCCGGAGCTTTGGCTCCTCTCCCGTTGGTGAGAGATCGGTTCGATCGGCCCACCCAGGCGACCTCAAGAAAACAGCGGGCGGTGCCGAAATACCCGCCACGATGACAGTCTCCACCATCACGACACTCGACGAGTGGGCGGCGCATCCCTACGGCAAGGCGGCCCGTATCGCCCTGGTAGTCCTAGGTCTGGCATCGGCAATGCTGGTCCTCATGATGGCCACGATGAACACCCAGGCGGCATGGCTCCTCGTGCTTCTCGTGTGGCCCTGGCCGCCACCACAATGCGAGTCGCCTCGAAGCCGACCGTCATCCGCCTCATCACTCTGGCCGCGGTGATGGTCTCAGTCCTCTACGTGGGAGAGATGTTCTAAGAGTCTTAGCGAAGGGCCACAAAGGCCCCGGCGCCCTGCGCACACGGCCACCGGCTAACGGTGGCCGTTGTGTTTTTCCAGACCGCTTCGCAGCTCATCACTCTCATGGGGGTAATCCCCTATTGGTTTTTCCACAGGTCTCGGCATGATTGGTGGTGCGGGGACTTCGGGGCATTTACTCCGTCCCTTGAAGCGACAATGGGGACCATCGGGGGACTGCGGAAGCAGTCCCCCTTTGATTGCGAAAAGCACGCCATCCAACTCTCACCACTCCCAAAGACCAACCCACCTTCCGCCCCGCTAGTTTCCGGGGAAATGAGCAGTTTCACGAAGCGTGGCAGCGCCGTGCTCGAGGCGACTCTGCGACGGATGGTCGTCGTCTTCCGCTTCCTCGGTCTGATCTGGATGCTGATCCTGGTCGCGGTGACCGTGTTGGCAGACCCGCCGCCGGAGATGTGGATCGTTTGGGCTTCGGTCGGTCTCGCCATCTTCTGGACTTTTCTCACCTGGCTCGTGGCCCGGACCCAGCCCAAGTTCATGGCCGGGTGGTGGTGGTTCACGTTGGACGCTGTGGCCATGCTGACGATTGGGGCGGCGTCGGTGGCATCGGGAGCCGACGAACTGTTTCATGGCGGCCTTCCGTTGTCACTTGTTTTCACAGGAGCCTTGCTGGGTGGGCTCCCGGGATCACTCATAGCTGCATTCCTGCTCGGTATCGAACAGTTCCTGGTCCATGTCATCGCCGACCTGGGGGCGGTTCGGGCCGCGGGCAGCGTCATCTTCTTCGTGGTCGGGGCAATCGTTGGCTGGACGTTCGACAAACTCCGCGACTACGACCTCGCCCGCCAGGCGGCACAAGACGAGCTCGCCGCAGAGCAGGCCGCGGTGGTGCTCCACGAGGAGCGGGCCGCGCTGGCCGACCGTCTCCACGACTCGGTACTCCAGACTCTCCACGCCATCCGGATGGGTGCCGATGATCCGGGCCAGTCCCGATATCTGGCCAGACGTCAGGAACGAGAGCTACGGCGAAACATCGAAGAGTGGCGGTCCGAATACCGGGACAGCTTCCGGGCCGCTCTCCTCTCCGTGAGAGATGAGGTGGAGGACACTCATCGGGTCGAGATCGAGGCCGTCATCCGCGACGATGCCCCGATCGACCCCAACCTGACCGCTGCCATCGAGGCAGCCCGCGAGGCTATGGCCAACGCGGCGAAGCACTCCGGCTCCCCCGCCATCACCCTCTATTCCGAGTTTGCCAACGGGGAAGCCCACATCCATGTCCGAGACAGTGGCACCGGGTTCGCCGACGATGCCCAGCGGAACAGGGTGCATGAACGTCTCGCCCGTCGCGTCGAGAACGTCGGTGGGCTGGTCGAGATCGACAGCGCCGATACCGGCACCGAAGTCAAGATCACGGTCGAGAAATGACAGACCGCCTCCGGTTGATCATCGTCGACGATCACGATGTCGTTCGGGCCGGGATGCGGGCGATCCTCGACCCGTCTTTCGACATCGTCGGCGAGGCCGACAACGTGGACAGCGCCATCGAGTTAATCAAGGAACGGCTCCCGGACCTGGTCGTGCTCGACGTCAAGCTGCCCGGGGGCGGGGGCGCCGCCGTGATCCCAGCGGTGCGCAGAGACTTCCCGGACATTCGATTCATGGCCCTCACCGTGTCGACTTCGAAGGAAGACGTGGCGCGGCTCCTCGACGCCGGGGTCGACGGCTACATCACCAAGACCACGCTCGGGGCCGATCTTCCCGACCTGGTTCGCCAGACATACGTCGGAGCTCGACCGGTTTCACCTGATGTGGCCGCCTATCTCCTGGACATCGACGAGGACATCACCGGGGACACCCCGATCTCTCGCCTCACCCCGAGGGAGAGGGAAGTGGTCAATCTCATCGCCCGCGGCTACACCTACCGGGAGAGTGCCGAGCGGCTGGGGATCACGGTGAAGACACTCGAGAACCACATGGCGCACATCTTCGACAAACTGAGCGTCGCGAGCCGTCACGAGCTCACGGCGCTCGCCTACGAAGAGGGCTACGTCCGACCCGACGACGAGAGGTGACGG
Organism: Acidimicrobiia bacterium; assembly: GCA_040510795.1. Classification (GTDB taxonomy): domain Bacteria; phylum Actinomycetota; class Acidimicrobiia; order Spongiisociales; family ZC4RG35; genus JARDZU01. The sequence goes on along the minus strand of JBEVIF010000248.1, from coordinate 6,533 downwards.
ATAGGGGGAATTCCCCATTCCCGACTGGACGAATCGGATGTAGAAATACGGTGGGTGGGCAAGAGGACCTTCCTCCCGGAGCCACATCCCGGAGGGGGGAGGACAAGGAAACGGCTTCTCTGAAGCCAGCAAGCCCCCGTCGCAAGACGGGGGCTTTCGCGTCAGAACTGGACGGCGGCAGCCGCCCAGTGAAAGCCCGCTCCGAAGGCGGTCAGGATGACCAGGTCGCCCTCACTCACACGACCCGCTTCCACGCACTGCCACAAGGCGAAGGGCACGGTGGCCGAGCCAGTGTTTCCGTACTCGTGGACATTGACGAACACCTTGTCCTCGGCCACCTGAAGCTTCTTGCGCACCGCCTCGATGATTCGCAGATTCGCCTGATGGGGGATGACGAGCGACACGTCACCGATCGTCTTGCCAATCCGGTCGAGCACCTCGCATACAGCTTGGCTCATCCGGGCAACCGCTTCGGTGAAGACCCGACGGCCGTCCATCACCAGCCGGTTGTACTCACCTGATTCCAGAGTCTGGCGGTTGAAAGGGTTGCGGGTGCCTCCTGCGGCCAAGGTCAGGATCCCTGCGGCCGAGCCGTCGGTGCCCGACACGACCTCGAGCACACAGGCCCGTCCCGGATCGGGGCCGAGTACGACGGCGCCGGCGGCGTCGCCGAACAGCACGGCCGTGGAGCGATCACTCCAATCGAGCATTCGAGTTATCAGCTCCACCCCGACCACGAGCATCGTCCTCGGGCTGAAAGCGATCCTGGCCCGGGCAACGTCGAGGGCCTGTACGAACCCTGCACATCCAGAGCCGCCCAGGTCATACGTAGGCACGTTGCGACAACCGAGCAGGTCCTGGAGCAGGGCCGCCGTGTCAGGGGTGTACATCTCGGGCGTATCGGTGGCGACGATGATCTCATCGATGTCGTCCGGGGTGAGACCGGCATCCTTGATGGCCATGCGTGCGGCGTTGCCGGCGAGTGTGAGAGTCGACTCATCCGGGGCTGCGATCCGTCGCCGTTTGATCCCGGTGCGCTGGGTGATCCACTCATCGGTGGTGTCGACCAGCAGGGCCCACTCATCGTTCGTCATCACCCGCTCGGGCACATACCCCCCGAACCCCACGATGTGCGTCACCGGCGGAGATTACGCCCGGTACTTGCCCATGACCTCGACCAGGAGGTCGAGGGGAAGGGCGGGGGCAGTATGACCGGCACGCCCGGTCATGGTCTGAGCGGCGCAAAGCGCATTCACAATGGCTTCCTCGGTTGCGTCAGCCGCTGCATGAAACACAGGATCCATCGAGTCGAGGGGCAGGGTCCGGACCTCGAGAGGTGTCTCCCGGTCACCACCCAGATGGTTCGCGGTGGAGAACGCGAGGAAGATGTCGCCACTGGACTCGTGCCCGTAGCCACCGACACGCGCAAGGCCGACGGTGGCCCGCTGCGCCAGGCGACGGCACTGGACCGGCAAGAGAGGTGCATCGGTGGCGATGACGATGATGATCGACCCGCCGTCGGGAGGGTCGTCCCATGGCGAGGGGACCACCTCCACGCCGATCTCACGGCCGACAGGGACGCCATCGACGCGCAGGTCCGACCTCTCGCCGTAATTGGCCTGGACCAACACACCGACAGTGAACGCCTCACCGGCGGCCACGCCGACTCGCGACGAAGTGCCGATCCCGCCCTTGAACTCGTGACAGATCATCCCGGTGCCGCCCCCGACCGATCCCTCTGCCACCGGCCCGTGGGCTGCCGCCGCCAACGCTGTGGCCGCGTGATCGTTCGTCAGCGGGAAAGACGCTGGCGTGCTCAGCCATCCATCCCACGTCTCCCCAACCACCGGCAAATGAAAGCCTCCGACCACTCCTAGACGGTGAGTCTCTGCCACCAGGAAGTCGCGAACCAGACCGACCTGAGACGTACTCGTGATACCTATCGGCGACCCGAGCATGCCCGATTCCGCGACCCAGATCAGACCGGTCATCTCGCCGTCCCCGTTGAGGATATGACTGCCCGCATAGACGTAGTCGGTCCACACGTCGGCTCGGGGCACGACCATGGTGATTCCGGTGCGGACCACGTCGGGCTCGTCATGGATCAGGGTCGAGTGGCCGACAAGCACCCCGGGGACGTCCGTGATCGCATTCTCGGGACCGGTCTCCATGGTCCCGATCGGAAAGCCGAGTTGGCGCAACCGGGTCCGGGTCGAGGCGCTCGCTGACACCGCCGGGACGGTACCCGGGGGCGTAACGTGCCGCGGTCCATGAGCGCGTCGTCATCGGTCTTCACCAGGAGCCATCCGCCGCATCCGACCGCCGTGTCGGCAAACGGGGCATGGATCACCGACGCTGACGGCAACAGGTATCTGGATGCTGCCGGCGGGGCCATCGCTTCCGTGATCGGCCATTGCGACCCCGCGGTCGCCGAGGCGATGGTGGCCCAGGCCAGGTCAGTGGATTGGGTGCATGCTTCGGCCTTCACCACCGATCCCGTCGAGCGATACGCCGAGGCTGTGGCCGGTCTCGTCCCGATAGATCTACCAAGAGTCTTTCCGGTTTCGGGCGGATCGGAGGCGATGGAGAGCGCGCTCAAGATGGCCCGTACCTATCACCTCGCCCGCGGTGAGACGGAGAGATCCGTGATCATCGCCCGCGAGTCCTCGTATCACGGAAACACGAGAGGCGCACTCGACGTGTCGGGACGGGAGCCTTTGCGCAGGCCCTACGAGCCCTGGCTGGGGCAAACCGTTCGGGTCCCAGCGGTCAGTGAGTACCGCTGCCCCAATCCCGCCCACCCTGTCGATTGCGCCCGGTTTCACGCCGACCGTCTGGAAGAGGCGATCGACGCAACGGGCCCAGAGCGGGTTGCAGTATTCGTCGCCGAGCCGATCGGAGGCGCCACCAGCGGAGCAGCCGTACCTCCGGATGGCTATTGGGAGGCGATCGCCGAGGTGTGCCGGCGTCATGGCGTTCTGATCCTCGCCGACGAGGTCATGACAGGATTCGGAAGGACGGGTGAGTGGTTCGCGTCGGATCATTTCGGGCTACGCCCCGATCTCCTCATCGCGGCCAAGGGAGCATCGTCCGGATACTGGCCCCTCGGTCTCGCGATCGCGTCCGGTCCTGTCCATGACGCCATCGAAGAGGCAGGAGGATTGGTCCACGGCTTCACTTGGTCGCATCATCCCGTCGGCGCCGCCGTCGGTCTGGCCGTCCTCGACCGGATCAGGGAGTTGCGTCTGGTCGATCGGGCCCGCACACAGGGCGAGATGCTTCTCGCCCGGCTCCGGACAGCCCTGGAGGGCAATCCCCTGGTGGGCGATGTGCGAGGCATCGGTCTGCTCATCTGCGTTGAATTGGTCGAGGATCGGGAGTCGAAGAGGCCGTTCCCTCGGTCGGCCCGGATGACCGAGCGGGTGCTCGAGCGAGCCATGGAGATAGGGCTGATCCTCTACCCCTCTACCGGAAACGTCGACGGGTCGAACGGCGATTACCTGCTGATCGGCCCGCCGCTGACCGTCCTCGACGACGAAGTCGAGCTCATCGTGGACCGGGTAACGCAAGCCATGGCAGTGCCTGGGTGAGCCTCGTTGCTGTCTGGTCGGATGGGTACCTGGCCCATGACGCCAAATGGCTGGTGTGGGCCGGGATGCGGCTCGACGGCGACGAGGAGGCTGACCGGGCCGAAATCCTGCGAGCCGGCCTCGATGAAGCGGGTGTCGAATTGCTCCCCGCCGAGGAGCACGGCCGTGGGCCGATCGAAGCCATCCACGAAGCGGGGATGATCGACTATCTAGAGCATGCATACGAGGGCTGGATCGACGCCGGGTATACAGAGGAGCCGGGGTCGGATCGGGTCGTGCCCTACGCGTTCCCGCATCCCGACGCCTTTGGCGCCTACCTGTCCCGGGTCCCAAAGAGCAGGGCAGCCATGGCGGGCGTCTACTGCATGGACACCGCCACGACCATTGGGCCCGGCACCTACCGCGGGGCGCGGGCGGCGGTGGACGGCGCCCTGACCGCCGCACGAATGGTCCGCGATGGTGCTCCAGCGGTCTATGCCCCGGTGCGGCCCCCCGGCCATCACGCCGGCACTTCCTACTTCGGCGGGTCGTGCTACCTGAACAATGTTGCGATCGCAGCCCATTGGTTGAGCGGCCAGGGAGCAACCTCGGTGGCGATCGTCGACATCGACGCCCACCACGGCAACGGGACACAGGAGATCTTCTACGAGCGAGGCGACGTCCACTACTTCTCGATACACGTCGATCCTGGCGAGGGATGGTTCCCCCATTGGTGTGGCTTCGCGGAGGAGAGTGGTGCCGGTGCGGGAGAAGGTGCAAACTTGAACGTCCCCCTGGCCCCGGGTACCGGCGACACCGAGTATCTCGCTGTCCTCGACCGGATCTGCGACCGCGTCGCCACTTTCGAGCCGGAGTTCCTGGTGATCTCGCTGGGGGTGGACTCCGGCGCATCCGACCCGGAGAGCCCGCTGCAGGTCAGCAACGAAGGATTCCGGGAGATCGGGGAGCGTCTCTCCTCGCTGTCGAAGCCCACGGTCTTGGTCCAGGAGGGTGGATACGACCTGAGTGCCCTCGGTCCCGACGTCATGGCGGTGCTTCAGGCCTTCCGCTGAGGCTCGAGTCGGGGCTATCTTCTCGGAACCGGTCGTATCGGAGGTTGGCTCGGTGAGCAAGCCCCTTTGGCTCAGCAAGGATGTGTTCGGCGGCATCCCGAGCCAACCACGTCCCGATCGCTCACCTCCCGCCCACTGGCGGCTGGAGGATGTGTTCGTCACGGCCCGTCCCCATCATCCCGCGCTCAGCCCCGACGGCACCCGTATCGCTTTCGTGCTCGAAATCGAGGGCACCACCGACCTCTGGGCAATCACAATCGAGGGGGGGAGTCTCAGCAGACTGACCTCCAACCGCTCAATCGTCGCCTTCTGGGAGGACAGTGCCCCAGTGTGGTCCCCCGACGGGACCAGTCTCGCCTATAACAGCGACGGGTGCGTCCATATCGTGCCGTCCTCCGGTGGCCCTCCACGCCGTCTGCTTCCGGGCTCAGCCGGGACCTGGCTCGACAACCAACGCCTGGCGGTCGTGGTGGAACGTGACGGCTGCTCGCGACTGGCCGTGGTCGACGTCGACGACCCCTGGCCTGCTCCGCTTGGGCCTGACGACGGGGACGTGGGAAGGGCTCAGGTGGCGCCAGATGGCCGGATCCTCCTCTCCTTCTACCCAAAGGACGACTTCAGCCGCAACGACGTCGTCATCATCAATCCCGACGGTTCCTGGACGACCCTGGTCGGTCATCCTGATCGACGAGCCGGCAATCATGTAGTGCACAGGAACCGCGTGGCCTACACCCTGGAGGAGGGGGATTGGTCCGGCGTTTTCCTCACCGACCTGGACGGGGGCGATCACACCAAACTGGCCGGTGGCGCCCGGGACTTCTCGTCCCTGGCCTGGGACGACGACGGGCAGAGCCTTCTCGCAATCGCCACTGCGAGGGGAATGGCCGATCTGGTCCGAATCGGCCTCGACGGTGCCGTCGACGTCGTCGCCGAGGGCGGGACCTGGGACTCGCCGATGCAGGTCTCCCAGGGCGTAGTCGCCATCCATGAGGGCTACGACTCACCGGCCTCGATCAGTCTGGTGCGAGAGGATGGCACCCGGTCCATCCTCTATGACGGCGCACCTGCCTCTGTACGCACGGCGCCTCATGCGAAATTGGAGCGGATCCTTTTCAATTCACCAGACGGGTTGGAGATCGAGGGTTTTCTTTACCGGCCCCCCGATATCACGAATCCGGTGCCGGCTGTGGTCCATCCACACGGCGGGCCAACCTCCTATTCCGGCGACGAGTGGGATGGGCACGCCCAGTACTTCGTGGACAAGGGGTACGCCTGGCTGGCGATCAACTTCCGTGGCTCGACGACGTACGGCCTCACGTTCGAGCGGGCCAATCATGGAGACTGGGGTGGTGGTGATGTCGAGGATTGTCTGGCAGCCGCCCGTTATCTGTCTGGACTGGGGTGGGTGGACCCGAATCGCATCGCCATCTACGGGATCAGTTATGGCTCCTACCTGACCTTCGCCTCGCTGGTGCACCCCGAGAACCCGTTCGCATGCGGGGCATCCAAATACGGAGGGGACATCGATCTCCTCACGTCCTGGGCTCAGGGCGACCGAGAGGGAAGGGAGGACCTGGAGCGAATGATGGGTCATCCTGCCCAAGATCGCAGGGCCTATCACGCCGGGTCGACCATTCACCAAATCGGTCGCATCAACCGGCCGCTCCTATTTGCTCATGGCGAAAGAGATATGAGGGTCAGCGTCAAGCAGGCAGAAGAGCTGGTCGAGGCGCTGGATCAAATCGGAGCCACTTACGAGTACTTCACGTATCCAACCGAAGGTCACGGCTTGTTCCGCCGCGACCCCCACCTCCATTTCTACCGTCGGCTGGAGCGATTCCTCGACTGGTACTTGATGTAGGCCCTTCCAGGCCCTTCCATGAACCGCTCA
>JBEVIF010000247.1:0-3423 GCA_040510795.1 Acidimicrobiia bacterium | reverse complement strand
GGGTCGACAGATCCCCGACCCCTTGGTGTCGCTGGGACACATGGAGACCTACCTCCACCTGGCCGGGCAGGGGCTGATGCTGGATAGCCCGAGCCCACTCCGAGCCTTGCCGGAGCCCGCCCCGCCACCAATAGTGGAGGTGACGCGGAATCCCGATCCAGCACCCAAGACCGTGATGGAGACGATGAGGTTCTGGCTGGATCTCGCTCTCGGTGTGGAATGACCGCCTTCGATCACGCGGTCGAGGTCGTGACGGAGGAGGACATCGAGTCCCGGGTCGCCGAGCTCGGCCGGGCCATTTCGGAGGACTATGCCGAACGGGAACCGCTCTTCACGGTGGTGATGACCGGCTCGATCCCGTTCGCGGCCGATTTGGTCCGTTCGGTGGACCTGCGATCCGAGGTCGACTTCCTCGGGCTCAACCGGTTCGGGGAGAGCGGGCGGATCGGGATAGCCATGGACCTGTCGTCGCCGGTGCTCGATCGGGACGTGGTCCTGGTCGAGGACATCACCGACACCGGTCTCACACTCTCCGTGTTGCGCCGGATGATGATGGACCGGGGCGCGCGCAGCGTCGCAACGGCATCGCTCATCGACAAAAAGGTGCGCCGGGTCACCGAGGTCCCCATCGAATACCGGGGGTTCGAGGTGGGGGATGAGTATCTGGTTGGCTACGGGATGGACTGGCAGGGTCTCTATCGGAACCTTCGTTCGATCTGGGCGGTGCTCGACATGGAGGCGTTCGTCAACGACCCCGCCGTGCTGGCCAGATCGCTGAGGATGGCCCTCTGAGGGCCAAGACCCGCCCGGTGATAACCTCAGACAGCAATGCCGGGTGAAAAAGAAGCCCTCATCGCAATGGAAGTGGTGGGTGTGCGGGTGGAGCTTCCATCCAATCAGCCGATCGTGCTCCTCAGGGAGTCCGACGGGTCCCGCTATCTCCCCATCTGGATAGGGGGCTCGGAGGCCACCGCCATCGCCACTGCCCTCGAGGGCGTCGTCCCGCCCCGACCCCTCACCCACGACCTGATGCGCTCGGTCATCGACGCCCTAGGGGCTCTGGCAGTGAGGGTGGTCATCACCGAGATGCGGGACTCGGTGTTCTACGCAGACCTCTCACTCGATATCTCGGGACGGGAGGTACACGTGTCGTCACGGCCCTCGGACGCCATCGCCCTGGCCGTGCGCACCGGAACACCTGTCTTCGCTTTCCCCGCCGTCCTCGACGACGCAGGCGTGGTCTTCGAGGAGGAAGAGGAGAACGAAGAAGAAGAAGTCGCCAAGTTCAGGGAGTTCCTCGAGGAGGCCACTATCGAAGACTTCCTCGGGGGCGGCGGGGAAGCGCCCGACTGATCTCTTTCCCCAGGTTTATCCACAGATTTCGTTGACACGGGTCCCCTCACAGGGTTAGCTTGCTCACAACGGCGGAGTTACACGCTTGTAACCCGGAGGACTCACATGACCCAACAGCGGGAACTGGGCTACCGCGCCCCCCAAGTTTGCAAGCTGGTCGGCATCACCTACCGGCAGCTGGACTACTGGGCGCGCACCAACCTGATACGCCCGTCGCTCCGGCAAGCAACCGGTTCAGGCTCGCAGAGGCTCTATTCTTTCTCTGACGTGGTCCAACTCAAGGTGATCAAGAGACTCCTCGACGCCGGGATGAGTCTCAAGAAGATCCGCTCGGCCGTCACCATCCTTGCCGAGCAACTCGACTCGGAACGCCCTCTGGCCGACGTGACCCTCCTGAGTGACGGACAGACCATTTACGCCGCACACTCCGAACAGGAGGTCGTCGATGTCTTCCGGCGGGGCCAGGGTGTGTTCGGCATCGCCATCGGTCCGGTACAGGACGAGGTGGTAGGCGACATCCACCAACTGTTCCCCGGAGAAGAGCTTGCCGGGGTCGTCGAAGCTGGAGCCACCTGATCACCGGGCAACTATCGGCGCACGAGACCGATTTCGCTCACAACAGTGAGCGCCAGTTTGCACTTCTCCTCGATTTCTACGACGTGCCGTGGGAGTACGAGCCGAGATCCTTTCCCATCTCCTGGGATGACGACGGCACCCCTACCCAGTACTTCACGCCGGATTTCTACCTGCCTGACGACGACCTCTACATCGAGATCACCACGATGAGCCAAAAGCTCGTCACGAAGAAGAACGGCAAGCTGCGCCGACTCAAAGAGCTCTACCCGGAGATCAGCTGCAAGTTGTTCTATCAGCGTGACTACCTCAACCTCGTGGTCAAATATGGTCTGGAGGGCCCGGAGAATCTCGAAGAAGCGCCGGCGCCCACCCGGATGCCAGGACGCCCCGCCGTCGTCCGACTCGAGGAGCGAGGCGAACGACTCATCGGATGAATCGGTCGCCTCTGCACGACCTCCATGAGCGACTGGGAGCCCGATTCGTAGACTTCGGTGGATGGGAGATGCCGGTCCAGTATGGGTCGGTCCTGGCCGAGCACCGGGCGGTGCGAAGCGATGCAGGTTGGTTCGACGTGACCCACCTCGGCCGGTTCGAGCTCTCTGGAGGCGGCGCCGAGCAGGCTCTCCTCAGGCTCCTCAGCAACGACATCACCGGGATTGCCGCGGGGCAGACCCAGTACACGCTCATGCTCGACGACAACGGGGGCATCGTCGACGATCTCGTCATTTGGAGGTGGGGCCCGGATCGATATTGGGTGTTTCCCAACGCGGCCAATCACAATCGGGTGATGGCCGCATTCTCCGCCGAGATCGACTGTGAGGTTCGAGACCTCCAGACCGAGACCGTGCTCATCGCGATACAGGGCCCTCGAGCCCCGTCGGTGATGGAGGGGCTCTTCGGTGAGGCCCCGAAGAGATTCCGGACAGCTTCCGAACGTTGGGAATCGGGCGAGGTCTGGATTGCCGGCACCGGCTACACCGGCGAGCGCGGGGGAGAGGTCTGTACCGACCCTCAAACCGGTCGTCGTCTCGCCGAGACTCTCTCCTCGATGTCTGTGGCTCCATGTGGCCTCGCCTCGCGGGACACTCTGCGCCTCGAGGCCGGCCTCCCGTTATGGGGGTCCGACATCGACGAATCGACCACCCCACCCGAAGCGGGCCTCGATTTCGCTGTCGCCATGGATCATGAGTTCCGGGGGAAAGCGGCATTGGAGTCACAAATGCACGAAGGTCCCTCACGTCGTCTGATCGGATTCGTCCTCGACGGGAAAGGGATCCCGCGGCACGGGTACAGCGTGCGAACCCCGGCAGGGAAGGGCGAGGTCACCTCGGGCAATCTGAGCCCGATGCTCGACACTGGCATTGGGCTCGCCTATGTCTCACCACCGCCGGCCCCGGGTGACGACGGGATCGAGGTGCAGATCCGGGATCGCTGGGTGCCAGGACGCATCGTAAGACCGCCATTTCACAAGGAGCGAGGATGAGTGTCCGCATC
>JBEVIF010000246.1:0-9044 GCA_040510795.1 Acidimicrobiia bacterium | reverse complement strand
CAGGGAGAAATGAAGGTTGACCTTGCGCTGGATGGCCGGGAGGTCGATCACCTCGAGCCGGCGCACCGCCTCGGTGTCGTGCGGGTCGTCGACACCGCCGTCCGCCATCGCCTGGGCTGTGCGCTCGACGATCCGCTTCACTCCGGTGTAGCCCACGAACATGTGGTGAGCCTCCTCCGCCAGCATGAACCGGCAGGTCCGGGACAAGGGATCGAACCCGGACTGGGCGAGAGCTTCGAGCTGCATCTTCCCGTCACGGTCCGTGAAGTACGTGAACATGAAGAAGGAGAGCCAGTCAGGGGTCGACTCGTTGAACGCCCCCAGCATCCGTGGCTTCTCGGCGCTACCTGACTGACGCTCGAGCAACTCTTGAGCCTCCTCTCGACCGTCTCGCCCGAAGTACTTCTGGAGGAGGTAGACCATCGCCCACAGGTGACGGCCCTCCTCGACATTGACCTGGAACAGATTGCGCATGTCGTAGATGGATGGGGCGGTCGAGCCGAGGAATCGCTGCTGCTCTACCGATGCCGGCTCCGTGTCGCCCTGGATCACGATGAGCCGCCGCAGCATCGCCCGATAAGCGCCCGGAACCTCGGCCCAGACCGGCTCGCCGACGTGCTCGCCGCAGGGGATGGTGCGATCGTCGACCCGCGGAGCGAGGAGAATGCCCCACCGGTAGTCGGGCATCTTCACGTAGTCGAACTTTGCCCAGCCTTCCTTCTCGACACTGATCGCGGTGCGCAACCAGACGTCTGCCATCTGGAACCCGTCTGGCCCCATCGACATCCACCAGTCGATGTATCCGGGGTGCCACTGCTCCAGGGCACGGCGAAGCTTGGGGTCCTCGGCGAGACCCACGTTGTTGGGGATCAACAGGTCGTAGTCGACCATCTCGGTGGTCATCACACCCTCCTCTGGTCGTACTCGGGACGGAGACCGGTCCCATACCTCCGCAACGCTCCCGTCTCACCCGAGGCGTTGGGTCGCGAGAACACCCAGTTCTGCCATGCGGTCAGACGGCCGAAGATCTTGGTCTCCATGGTCTCCGGGCCGGGGAAGCGGAGATTGGCCTCCATGCCGGTCAGGCTGTCGGGGGAGAATCCAGCTCGCTCCTCCAGCATCACCCGCAACTCGTCTTCCCAATCGATGTCGTCCATGACGTCGGTCACCAGCCCCGCCTCGTACGCCTCGGCCGCCCCGATCGAATGGCCGACTGCGTTCATGGCCGTCTTGAGACCGGCATCGTCGCCCCAGAATCTGGTCTCGAGTCGGGTCAGGCCGTTGGCCATCGGCAGCATGCCTGTCGATGAGCTGGTCAGCATCATGCCGGCCTCGACGTCCTCCTCGGGCCAGGTGCCATCGAGCATGTAGCTCCGGTCAGCGGCGAGAACCAGCTCGGCGAGAAAGCCTACGAAACAGCTCCCCGGCTCGACCAGGCAGATCATGGTGCGAGAGGTGGCATCCACCCGCTTCAGGAGGCGCTTCCAGTAGAGCGCCACTTCCTTTAGGAACCAGTCGCCCCCGTGTTCGACGAGGGTGGCGTCGAACCCTTCGACCAGAACCGGGTCGCCCGCGCTGCGCAGAATGAGGGTGCCGATCTCGAGCTCGTTGACCCGCAGATGGAGAATGGCGTCCTCGAGCTCACGGGCCAGACGCAAGGGCCAGAAGCCGGCGCCCAGATCTCGAGCGTTGTCGTCCGGCCCGAGAATGGTCAAAGTGGCCGTCCGGCGGGCCCGATCGATCTCGACCTCGACGGAGCTGTACGTGATGGTGTCCTCGCCAAGCTCGCGCTGGAGCAGGGTGAGCTCGACCCCAACTGGAGTCGTTGGACGATCGGTGGCCATGGCCATCTCCTGCGCCCGGCTCCTGACCGTCTCATCGAACGCAGACGAGGCGACCAGCTCGTCGACCAGACGCCACTCCAGCGCGCGTTTGCCTTTGATCCCCTCCTCCACCGTGCAGAACACATCGGCACGATCACGACGGACGTGCCGCTTGTCGATCAATCGAGTGAGGCCACCGGTCCCGGGTAGGACTCCGAGCAGCGGGACTTCGGGCAACGCAACCGACGACGAGCCGTCGTCGATGAGCATGATGTGTTCGGTCGCCAGGGCCAGCTCATAGCCGCCGCCGGCGGCATTTCCCTTCAGGGCCGTCAGGTATCGCTGACCGGAGTTGGCAGTGGCGTCCTCGATCGCGTGTCTCGTCTCGTTGGTGAATTTGCAGAAGTTGACCTTGAGCGGGTGCGGCGAGATGGAGAGCATTCCGATGTTGGCTCCGGCGCAGAAGACGCGGTCGTTGAGCGAGCCGATCACTACCGCCCCCACCTCGGGGTGTTCGAAGCGGAGGCGCTGCACCGCATCCGCCAGCTCGATGTCCACACCGAGGTCGTACGAGTTGAGCTTCATCTCGTAGCCTTCGTTGAGCCCACCCGCCGGGTCGACATCCATGTCGAGGAAAGCCACCGGGCCGTCGAAGCGGAGTCGCCAGTGGCGGTACCGGCCTGGATCGGTCTGGAAATCGATCACCAACCGATCCTACCTGACCGGTCAGTCAGTTGACTCGGTAACCCCAGACGTCGTGAGCCACCTCGACGGTGCGGGCGAGCTTCCGCCATTGGTCGTCGGGGCTCAGCTTGTTGCCATGGACAGTTGAAGAGAACCCACATTGATGACTCAGAGCGAGCTGGTCCAGCGGCACATATTCCGCCGCCTCCTCGATCCTCTTCTTGACCTCGTCGGCGGGCTCGACGTCGGGAAGCTTCGAGCTCATCAACCCGAGCACCACCATTTTGTTCGCCGGGACGAAGCGGAGAGGTGCGAAGTCGCCGGAGCGCTCGTCGTCGTACTCGAGGAAGAAGGCGTCGACGTCCATCTCGTTGAACAAGATCTCCGCCACTGGCTCATATCCGCCTTTGGTCACCCAGGCGCTTTGGAAGTTGCCCCGGCAGAGATGGATCGCGGCGACCATGTCATCGGGACGGCCCGAGAACGAGTCGCTGACAAGACGGCTGTACAGACGGGTCAGGTCGTCCGGGTCGTCCCCCCTCGCAGCAGTCCGCTCCCGGACCTCCGGGTCGCAGAGATAGGCGAGGTTGGTGTCGTCCATCTGGATGTATCTAGCCCCTCTCGAGGCCAAGTCAGCGATCTCCTCCCGATAGGCGGCGGTGAGATCATCGAAGAACTTCTCGAGATCCGGGTAGACCTCCTCGCTGATCCCCTGCCGGCCGCCCCGGAAGTGCAGCATCGATGGGGCCGGGATCGAGACCTTTGGAGTCTTGGTGACCTGGGAGGCGAGATAGTCGAAATCCGGTCCCTGGATGGGCCGGGCGTGGCGGATCGGGCCGTCGACCCCCATCGTCGGCGGGGAGAACTCGATCTCGGAACCGTCCAGACGATGGAACCTGGCGAGGAAATTGCCCTCGGTGACCGTCACCCCATCCAATTGCTCCAGGAAGTCGACATGAAACATGAAGCGCCGGAATTCGCCGTCGGTGATGCCCTGCAAGCCGATGTCCTCTTGCTGTCGCACCACTTCGGCAATGGCTTCGTCTTCGACCTCTCTCAGCTCCTCAGGGCCGATATCGCCGTCGGCGCGTTGCGCTCGGGCGTCCACGACAGTCTTCGGCCGAAGGAAGCTGCCCACGTGGTCTGCTCGGAACGGCGGCCGGTCGCTCATGTCGTCTCCTTGCTCGTCCGTTGATTGCCGAGATTAACGCCCGGTATTTTGACGGTCATTGCCCCGGTCCGGGATATCACAAAGGCCTCGTCGTTGAACCAAACCCCTTCGTATTCCTGGATCACAGCGCGCGTGGCCGGCACATAGCGACCGCTTTCCACCGCCTCGGACAGCCGCTCCTCGTCGATTTGGGCCACGTATGTCGCTGCGTTCCACGCTGCGACGATCAGCGAGGTGCCGATGTGCTCCTGCACCTCTGACGACATGGCGTGCAGTTGGTAGCGAAACACCGCCTCCTCGTCCGACGACGGCTCGAAGATGAGATCCTGGTCACCCGGTTCGACGAAGTGATCAGCCGCAGCCGCAGCCAAGACATGCCGGTTGGTCTGAAACGGGTCCTCAGCGGGCCAGACCCCATTGATGATCTCCAATCCCGGATCGTTTCCATGGGAATGGACCACCACCATCCGGCCACCCGGGGCGAGCACCCGTGCCAGAGGGACTATGACTGTCGTCATCTTCTGCTCGACGCTGGTGCGGGCCCGGTAGGGCTGAGAGGCGATGACCAGCTGATAGCTCAGGCCCGGACCCGTGCCCCGTTTCGGTATCACATCACCGAGGATGAACTCCCGGTCCTTGCGATAGAGGACGAGCACCGCCGGACGGACGTAGACCGGATTCCCTGTCTTGGGGCTGGTGCGAACCGCCCAGTCCTCTGCCAGCGCCTCGTATAGACCTCTGATCTGACGGGAGAAGTCGAATGCCGTCGTGCCTTCGAGAGGCACCGTTGTCCACCTCATCTCGGGTCCGGCCCCTTCCCGTAAGGGGGTCAGGTGGGGGGCCTCGCGGTAGGAGAGGTTCGTCACCACGAAGACCATCTCCGGGTGCTCGAGAAAGCGATCGGCCAGTTTGTCGAGTGAGATCCTCACGTCCTCGATGCTTATCTCCTTGCCCACTACCAGCCAGGGGACGTGGGGAAAAGCTCGATGCAACCTGCGCAGCAGCTCGGTCAGAACCGTGGCATCCCCCATGCCCGCATCGAGCACCTGGAGCGCCTTGCTCCCCGGAGCGATCCGATCGAGCTCGGCCCCGATTCGCTCGGCCACGACCGGCTTCTCGTTGGTCGCAGTGCTGAACAGGAGGTAGGCGGCGCGGGAATCGAAGAAGCGGGCCGTCATCGATCGGAGGGATCGGAGACGGGTGGTGTGCCGTGGGTGTGAAACGATTCGATCGTCTTCAAACCCCAGGCCTGGCCCTTGGCCCGATCGGCTTCTGTCCAGGTGATCAGCTCCCAGTCGGGCGCCAGGACCAATCGCGCCCCGGCGTTGACGATCTCGATCCGGTTGCCACCTGGCTCCCACACATAGAGGAAGAACGTCTGCTGGATGGCGTGCTTGTGGGGGCCGGTCTCGATGAACACGCCGTGCTCGAGGAAGAGGTCAGCGGCCCGGAGGATGTCCTCACGCTGATCGACCGCGAACGCAATGTGATGCAGACGGCCCGGGGTGCCGGTCCAGTCATTGGTGTAGACCACGTCATAACCCTTGTTGGAGAAGGTCATCCAGATTGCTGCGATCGCCCCGCTGTCGAGTTGGATCTGCTCGGTGGGGAGGGCTCCCAGGACAGGCACTACGAAGTCTCGTGTGCCCTCGATATCGGCCGCCAGGAAGTTGACATGGTCGAGGCGGCGCACGCCGACACCATGGCTGGGCCGGCGCTGGGCCTGGTTCTTGAGTGCGGGAACCGCGCCCTCCGGTGGGGTGTATCGCTCGGCTTCGAAATAGATCTCCCAGTCGTGCCCGTCGGGGTCGGCGAAGGCATAGGTGGCCCCCCGACCCGGCTGGCCCTCGACCCAGCCCCTCCCCAGACCGGAGGCTTCGATCTCCTCCACCCGCCTGCCAAGGGCTTCCTCGTCAACCGCCCGGACGCCGACCCGTCCGATGCCGGCCTCCGGCCTCGCGGTGAGCCTGAGACTGAACCGCTCGTAGTCGTCCCAGGTGCGTAGACAGACAGTGTCACTGGCCGTTTCGACGGGAGTCATCGAGAGAACATCGGTGAAGAAGCGTGCGCTCTCCTCGAAGGTCGGCGTGAATAGCTCGACGTATCCGAGCTGGGCGATGTCACGGTTCGACCGCATCCGGCTCCTTCAGGCCCATTTCTTTCCCAGTTTCACTCATTTCGTCGTCGTATCAGATCCCCCAGGGTCGGGATGATGCCCCGGGGCACCCACAGGAACAGGGCGATGATGAGGGCTCCGTAGACCAGCAAGCGGAGCTGGCCCAGATCTTGGATCAGCTCGTTGATGACGGTGAAGACAGCCGCGCCCAGAACGGGGCCGAAGAGAGTGCCGATGCCACCGAAGGCCAGCATCACCATCGTCTCCACGTCCACCTGGGCAAACCCGTAGGTGGTGGGACTGATCGTGCCTTCCGTGAAGGCGAAGAGCGATCCGGCCAGACCCAGCATGGCGGCGCCGATCACTGCGGCAATGACCCGGTATCGAGCCACGTTCACTCCGGCCAGCTCGGCCGCGACCTCGTCGTCACGCAGGGCGCGGAAGGCCCAGCCGATGTGAGAGCGCCGCAGCAGGCCGTGGGTCAACAGAAAGATGAGTACGAGGGCCAGCATCAGGTAATAGGGCGGGATCGTCTGCCGGAGGAAAGTGTCCGCTCCGGCCTGGATGTGAAAGCCGCCGTCGCCACCGGTCACGCCGGCGGCTCCGAGCAGGAGATTGCCAAACACCAGCGAGAAGATCAGGGTGATGATCCCGGTGAATATCACGCCCAGCGAACGTCGGACTGCGATCCAGCTGAGCAGCCCGCCGAAGACGCTCGATGCCAGGGTGGCCACCAGGATGCTCAGAAGTAGGGGCAGCCCCACCCTGTCGGCGAGGATGGCCGATCCATACCCCCCGATGCCCGCCAGGGCCCCGACGCACAGAAAGAGCTGCCCCGTGCTGCCGAAGATCAGGTTGAAGCCCACGGCATAACAGGCGAAGGTCAGCCCGAGGACGGCCACGCCCATCATCACGCGGGAGTCGCCAAGCCAGAGCGGTATCAGGGAGAGCAGGGCCCCGACCAGGGCGATCGGCCAGAGCAGCGCAACGAGTGAGCGCGACGCCCGTTGCTCCGTCCCACCGACGACGGCGGTCCCGGTGCCCTCGGTGTAGTCCTCGATCATTCCTTGACTCCGAGAAGTCCCGAGGGTCGGATGAGAATGGTCACGGCTGCCGCAACGAGCAGGATGATCAGGGAGAGCACGGTGCCGATGGAGGAGGCGGCGAAAGTGCTGATGATCCCCAGGAGGATCCCGGCGAGGATTGCGCCCCCGACACTCCCCAACCCGCCCACCACGGTGACGATCAGGGCCGAGACCGTCAGTTCGAAGCCTGCCGTGACCGCGACAGGGGTCACCAAAGAGCGCGTCACGGCCACTAATGCGGCCAGGACCCCGGTGAGGACCAGGATGAGGCGGAGCATCCTCTGAGGATCGATGCCGACCAAGCGCGCACCCTGCTCGTCCTCGATCACCGATCGGATGGCGCGGCCGAGCGTTGTCTTGCGGAAGAAGAGGAGCAGGGCACTCAGTACCAGGATTGTGATCACCGACGCGACCACACCACCCCGGACCATGCGCACCCCGAGAATCTCTACCGGGCCACCACCGATACGTAGTGTGAGCGCCTTGGTCGGGTATCGCCAGGTCAGGAACCCATCGACCATGAAGGCCATGCCCAGGGTCAGGAGGAGACTGAGCAAGACCCGGGCCTCGCCCTGGAGCCGATAGACGGGTCGAAGGATGGTCAGGTCGAGCAATAGCCCCAGCAGACCCCCGGCGACCAGACCAACAGCCACAGCCGGGATCGGGGCCAAGCCCGCCTCCATGGAAAGCACGACCGCCATCGCCGACAGCACCGCCATTTGTCCATACGCCAGATTGAGCACACCGCCCAGGCCATAGACCAGGGTGAGCCCACCCGCGAGCAGCCCGAATTGGAGCCCCAGGACTATCCCATCGAGGAGGTTGGCGATCACGCGATCCCCAGGTAGGAGCGACGCACGTCGGGGTCCTTCGCCAGATCAGCCGAGGATCCTTCCTTGCTGATGACCCCGTTCTCGAGGACGTACCCCCGGTCGCTGAGGGCCATTGCCAGTGGGACCTGCTGCTCGGCAACCAGGATCGTCAGGCCATTTTCCTTGAGGGTCCTGAGCGCCTGATAGGCCTCGGCTGCCAGCTTCGGGGCCAATCCTGTCGTCGGCTCGTCCAGGACGAGGAGACGGGGCTCGGACATCAATGCCCGCCCTACCGCAAGCATCTGTTGCTCGCCGCCGCTCATGGTGCCGGCGTGCTGGCGACGCCGCTCGGCAAGACGGGGGAACAAGGCGAGCACCACCTTCATGGTCGTGGGGTCGGGACGGTTGGGGTAGGCGCCGAGCGCAAGATTGTCCTGGACGGTCATCCGGGGGAAGAGGTGCCGCTCGGCAGGCACGAAGCTGATACCGAGTCGGGCGATGCGCTGTGCTGCCAACCCGCCTATGCCCTCGCCCTGAAAGACCACATCGCCCGAAGATGGCTGGAGCAGCCCGAGCACAGCCCGGAACAGCGAGGTCTTCCCGGCTCCATTCGAGCCGATGATCATCACCGCCTCGCCCTCGTCGACGTGAAAGCCGATGTCCCTGATGACATCGCCGCCCTGGTATCCGGCGGTCAGGCCCCGCACCTCAAGCATGGTTCACGTCTCCCGCGCCGAGATAGGCCTCGACCACGGCATCGTCACGCATCACCGTCTCAGCGGGGCCCTCGGCCAGAACACGCCCGAAGTTGAGCACTAACACCCGTTCCGCCAGCTGCATCACTGCCTTCATGACGTGCTCCACCCACACGACGGTGATCCCAAACCGCTCGCGGATCGTCCGAACCATCTCGATGGACGCGCTCAGTTCGGCGTCGTTGAGCCCGGCCATCACCTCGTCGAGGAGGATCAGCCTGGGTTGGCCGGCCAAGGCCCGGGCCAGCTCGAGGAATCGCCGTTCGTGCAGATTCAGGTTGGCCACCTGGTCGCCATGGCGGTCACCGAGACCGACGATGGTCAGAGTCTCTCTGCCTATGGCCAGCGCCTCGCTCTCGGTACGGCCGCCGACATCAGAGCCGAAGATCGCCCCCAGGGTGGCGTTCTCGAGGACGCTCATGTTGGGAAAGACCCGGGGGGTCTGCTGGACCATGGCAATGCCCAGCCTGGAGACGGTGTGGGTCGTGTGACCGGATATCTGTCGACCGTCGAAGGTGATGGTGCCGCTGGTCGGGCGCTCCAGGCCAACGATCAGTTTGAGCAGTGTGCTCTTTCCCGCGCCATTGGGGCCGACGAT
>JBEVIF010000245.1:0-6251 GCA_040510795.1 Acidimicrobiia bacterium | reverse complement strand
TGTGCGTCATCCGGGCTCGTGCTGCCCGGGCTCGGGTCGTCGTCACCGTCGACGAAATCGACGCCCTGGGCCAAGATGCGGCCAACGAGATCGGGATGATCTCGCTCGACCCCGGAGTCGATCACCGCCACCACGATGGGGAGGCCGGTAGAGCGCCCCCAGGCGGTGGGCGTGTCGATGTCTGCGTCGGCACTTCCCCCGCCCTGGCCCACATTGTGATGATGCCACTGTTCGGGGAACAGCGGCTCGTCGACGGGATCGAACTGCTCGAGGAACGCCTCCTCGAACACCGGCTCACCTGCCTCTTCCGACACCGCATCGAGAGTCTTCTCGACGGTCCCTTCCAGCGGTACCTCGATCGTGACCCAGTGCTCCTCGGGACCGCCTGCGGCCTGCTCGAGGCGATCCGCGTGGTCCAGAGCTAGAAGGGAGTCAGCCGGCACCACGACCTCGACGGTGTCGGGGGGCTCGGGTGCAGTCGTAGCTGCCATCGCGAGCATGACCAGGAGGGCTGGAAATGGAGACATGCCCGGCCATCTTCACAGACTCGTTCGGGTAGGCAAGGTGATGGGTTACGGTGGTCGAGCTTCATGACGCATCTGGCTGCATTCGCCCTCGCCATGAGCCTGTTCCAGGTGGCGGGTCCGGCCCCTGGTGGCACCTTCATTGACGACGACGGTCATGTTCTCGAGGGCGCTATCGAGGCGATTGCCGCTGAGGGCATCACATTCGGCTGCAATCCTCCTCTGAACGACCGGTACTGCCCGGAGCGGGTGCTAACCAGAGCACAGATGGCGGCGATGGTCGTCAGGGCCCAGGATCTTCCCGCCACATCGACGGATGCGTTCGTCGACGACGATGGTCATGTTCTCGAGGGTGCGATCAATCGTCTCGCTGCGGCCGGGATCACGTTTGGCTGTAACCCACCCGCCAACAACCGCTTCTGTCCGGACGACACCGTCACCCGGGCTCAGGCGGCAGGTTTCCTGGCACGTGCCCTGTCGATCCCGGCGTCGAGCACGAATCATTTCGTCGACGACAACGGACATGTGCTCGAAGGAGCCATCAACCGAATCGCCGATCGTGGGATAACTCTGGGCTGCAACCCCCCGGTCAACGATCGCTTCTGCCCTAACGATGGCGTCACGCGGGCTCAGATCGCCGGGATGTTGACCAGGGCGCTCGGCCTGACTCCGCTGCCCCCGCCGCCACGATCCGCCCTGGCCTGGGCCACGGTCGTCGATGGGCTGGAAGCGCCTATCCAGGTCCTTTCTCCGCCGGGAGAGAACCGGCTGCTGATCGCAGAGCAGGGAGGGGTTGTGCGGGTCGCCCAGGGAGGCAACCTCACCGGGATCTTCTTGGACATCTCGGATGACGTCATCTTCAGTGGCGAGCGCGGGCTTCTCTCAATCGAGCTGCATCGGGACTACCCGGCCGATCGGCGTCTGTTCGCCTGGTACTCGGGCCCTCTCCGATCGGGTGGGAGCGGCGACCACACCACCTATCTGGTCGAGTACGACATCGCCCCCAATCTCCAGACCGCCTCGTCCCCACGCACCGTGCTGGCCGTCGATCAGCCGTTCAGCAACCACAACGGAGGTTTTCTGTCCTTCGGCCCCGATGGTTATCTGTACCTATCTCTCGGCGACGGGGGAAGCGGCAACGACCCGGGTGGCCGGGCCCGCAACCTGAACACCTTGCTCGGGAAGATGATCCGGATCGATGTCGACGGTGCCCAGCCTTATGCCATCCCCGCCGATAACCCCTATGTCGGACGTTCGGGCCGCGACGAGATTTGGGCGTCGGGTCTCCGCAACCCGTTCCGCTGGTCCTTCGACGGAAACCTGATGTTCATCGGGGATGTCGGCCAGAGTGCCCGTGAGGAGATCGATGCCGTGCCGGTCACCCCGACCGGGTACGACTTCGGATGGTCCCGATTCGAAGGCACGGTGTGCAATCCCGACGACACTGATCCAAGTTGCTCCCGTGCCGGCCTCACCTTCCCCGTGGCCGAGTACGGAAGGTCGGTGGGGAGGACCGTCACCGGGGGAGTGGTCTATCGGGGCCCGACGGTCCGATCCCTCGATCAGTTTTACGTCTACGCCGACTTCGGCAGCGGCCGGGTCTTCGCCTTCCGTTATCTCAATGGCCGGGCTGTCGATGCCAAAGACCTCACGTCCCGGCTCGGTGATACAGGCTTGGTGTCATTCGAGACCGACAACAGTGGCGAGATGCTTGCCGTCGACTACATCGATGGTGTCGTTTACCGGCTGACCGGGGGTTGACCGATTTCCTACAGGGTGGCCGGGATCCGGCCGATTCACGCGGGGTGAGACTCAGAAGGACGATCTCCGTCTTTGTCGCGTCCCTGACTCTGTTGAGCCTGGCCGCGCCGGTCCTCGCCGCTGACGAGGAGTGGGAATTCGACGGTGGTGGCTGGGGTCACGGGGTCGGCTTGTCACAGTTCGGTGCCCTCGGTCAGGCCCAGGACGGGCGTGACGCGACCCAGATCCTCCAGCATTACTACACCGGAACTTCGGTCGCGTCGATGCCGAGCAGCCACTGGACCAGACAGTCCAATGCGCTTTGGGTGGGACTCATCGAGAACACCACCGCGGTGAATCTCACCGCAGTCGGGGGGCCTCTGTCGATCTGCCAGCCGGCGGGAACCTGCCCTCCTGCCGGTGGCTTTGCCGACGCCACGATCAACCCGGGCGAGACCTGGTTGTTCGAAGTCAACCCCTTGGACCCGAACCAATGCCGTTTTCGCAAGAAAGACGTGGGCAACACCGGATGGAAGGCATGCAACGGCCGGATCACCGGTCTGAGCCCCTCCAACCGGGTTTCGATAAATGGCACCCAGTACGCGCGGGGAGAAATCCGCTTCGTCGACTCGGCGGCCGGATTCCATGTAGTGGCCACCGTCGGACTGGAGGCCTATCTGTTTGGGCTGGCCGAGGTGCCCTCGTCGTGGCCGGCGGAGGCCCTCAAGGCTCAGGCCATCATCGGTCGCAGCTACGCCGTCGCCACGGCGGTCCTGCGCGGCGGAAGTGATGGCTCCGGCAAAGACCCGGGCTGTGGATGTCATCTGAGGGATACCACGGCCGATCAGGCCTACGTTGGATGGAGCAAGGAGAGCCCGGCCGCGGGCAACTTCGGCGCTCAGTGGGTGGCGGCCGTCCAGAGCACCGACCGGAGTGTCCTTATCCACCCCCAGTCCAACTATGCGTTGCGCATTGCCCGCGCCTTCTATTCGTCTTCGAACGGTGGTGCCAGCGAGGACGTCGAGTTCGTCTGGGGAGGAACAGCGTTGCCATGGCTTCGGTCGGTGGGTGACAAATGGTCGGCGGATCCCGACATCAATCCACTGGCCAGGTGGACGGTCGTCGTCCGCGCTCCCAGGATCGCTGCTCACTTCGGGTGGAACAGCGTGACCAACGTCAGGCAGATCGCTGGCCCACCGGGCGCCGTGATCGAGTTCTCCGGGAAGAAGGGCGGTGCTGCGGTCACCGCCAAGATGTGGGGGGAGAATCTGAGGATCTTCCTGATCGACAACGCCTTCCGGCGGGACGGCGCCGAGGTGCGGGTCTCGCCCTACATCAGCGGCGTCGGCTACCGGGGCCCGTTCCTCGACATCGCGGGCAACACGTTCGAGGCGGCCATCATTTGGCTCGCACAGCAGAAGATCACACTGGGCTGCAACCCGCCGTTGAACAGCAACTTCTGCCCGGACAACGAAGTAACAAGGGGACAAATGGCGGTGTTCATCTCCAGGGCGCTGAATTTGCCCGCCCCGGACGCGGATCATTTCACGGACGACGACGGCAAGTTCTACGAGGCCGCCGCCAACCAGCTCTTCGAGTTCGGCATCACGTTCGGCTGTCGGGCGGATCGATTCTGTGGGGACAAGCCAATACCCAGGGGGCAGATGGCCGCATTTCTGGCGCGGGCATATGGCCTGCCCAACGCGCCCACAGACCATTTTGTCGACGACTCCCGCTCGGAATTCCAACCGGCCATCAACAAGATCGCCTCGGTGGGGATAACCCTCGGCTGCAACCCACCGGCCAACGACAGGTTCTGCCCCGGGGACAGGGTCACGAGGGGACAGATGGCCGCCTTCCTCAAGCGTGCGGCGGAGTGGGATTCCTGATCCTCCTACCATCTCGGCCGTGACAGACAGGGTCGAGAGCTTCGCCACGGATACGTGGACCGCTGGAGTGATCGGACTCGGATATGTCGGCCTTCCCCTTCTCATCACTGCCGTGAGGTCTGGCCTGCAGGTGATCGGATTCGATGTCTCATCCGAGCGGGTGGCCCAACTCTCAGCAGGGCGGTCCCATGTCGACGATGTGTCCAACGAAGCGTTGGCGACGGCCATCGAGGCCGGAGCCCGATTCTCCTCCGACCCCGCCATTCTGGCGGAGGCCGACGCGATGTTCATTTGTGTACCGAGCCCGTTGGGGCGCAATCGTCAGCCAGACCTCTCCTACATCGAAGCTGCCGCCGACACGGTCGCCCGGTTCGCCCGGTCGGGACAATTGATCAGCCTGGAGTCGACCACCTATCCCGGGACCACCGAGGACTTTCTGGTCCCCGCGGTGGCCGCCGCAGGGCTGACGCTCGATGAGGATGTCTGGGTCGCCTTCTCGCCGGAGCGGGTGTCTCCCGGCGACAAGATGAAGACAGCCGATATTCCAAAGGTGGTCGGAGGGGTCACGGTCCGTTCCGGTGACGTGGCCGAGGCCGCCTACCGGCGACTCGTGCCGTCCATTCACCGAGTGAGCTCGGCACGAGCTGCCGAGATGAGCAAGCTCCTCGAAAACACATATCGGGCGGTCAATATCGGGTTGATCAACGAGATCGCCCAGCTCTGTCACGAGCTTGGCATCGACGTGTGGGAGGTGGTCGATGCCGCCGCCACCAAACCATTCGGTTTCCAAGCCTTCTATCCAGGCCCTGGAGTGGGCGGACACTGCATCCCGCTCGATCCCCAGTATCTCGCCTGGCGAGCCAGGGAGACCAATTTCACGACGCGGTTCATCGACATCGCAGAGCAGGTCAACTCGAGGATGCCTGTCTACAGCGCCGATCGCATCGCCGAGATCCTCAACCGGCGAGGCCTGCCGGTCCGGGGAACACAGGTGCTCGGGGTCGGTATCGCCTACAAGCCGGACATCGCCGACGACCGGGAGTCCGCCTCACTCCAGGTCCTCGATGTCCTCAAGGAGCGAGGCGCTCATGTCGGCGTCCTCGATCCGGTGGTGGGTGCATCACGCATCGAGGCTCTCGGGTACGAGCCGGTCGGGGACGATGACGACCTCAGTCGTTTCTCGGTCGCCGCCGTGCTCACCGACCACTCGGATCTCGACTACAAGCGTCTCGCCGACCAGGTGCCCGCTGTGTTCGACGCACGGGGTGTCTACCGCCGTCTGGGTATCACAGCCGAGAACGTCGAGGCCCTGTGAAGCCAGTCGTCCTGGTGTTGTCCACGGTGCACCGGCCGGACGACACCCGGATACGAGAGCGCCTGATCAGAACTCTGGCCCGTGACTTCGAGGTCGAGTACGCGACGAGAGAACCGGGGCCGTCGGAGACGTCGGGGCTGCGATGGGTGTCGCTCCGGGGTGGCCGGGCGGAGCGTTGGTTTCGGGGCCTCGGGCTGGTGATTCGTCGTGACTGGGACATCCTGGTTCTCCACGACCCCGAGACGATCCCGATGGGCCTCATGGCGCGGACGCTGAAGCGGCGTCCGGTGGTTTTCGACGTTCATGAGGACATCCCCGCCACTGCACTCACGCGTCCCTGGGTCCCCGGCCCTCTTCGCACGCCGCTGGCCACGGTCAGCAGGAAGGCACTCGGGCTGGCGGAGAGGTTCCTGACCATCACATTGGCCGAGGCCGCATACTCCCATCTCTTCTCCAGGGATCACGTTGTTTTCCCCAACTACCCGGACACGTCCGCATATCCGGTGCCCGTGGGGGAGCCCCGACAGGAGGCGATCCATGTCGGCGATGTCACCGTGATTCGCGGACTGGACGTCGCGATCGCGGGGTGCGCCCTGGCCGGATTGCCCTTGCGTCTGATCGGGCCGGTTAGCCCGGATACCCGGGCGGTGTTGTCGAATCTGGCTCGAACAAAGGGGTGCGAGGTCGTCTTCGATGGTCCTCGCCCCAATCCGGAGGCGATGACTATCGCTGCGGGCGCCGCAGTTGCGATCGTGCCATGGAAGAACCTGCCGAACTACCGGG
>JBEVIF010000244.1:0-3084 GCA_040510795.1 Acidimicrobiia bacterium | reverse complement strand
CCGGCGTTGCTCCCAGGCCGGGCATAGTGCTCATCTCGCCGAGGAGCGGGTAGATGAACCCGGCCCCGACCGAAGCCCTCACCTCACGAACCGTCAGCTCGTACCCGTGCGGGGCGCCCTTCAACAAAGGGTCATCGCTGATCGAGAGATGTGTCTTGGCCATGCAAATCGGCAGATAGCCGAATCCCGACCGCTCGAAGTCGGCGATCTGGGTCTCTGCCTTATGGGTGTATTCGACAGACCCTGCCCGATAGATCTTGGTGGCGATGGTCTCGATCTTCTCCTTGATCGGGCGGTCGAGGGGATAGAGGAAGTCGAACTGGGTCGGCTGGCTGCTGGCCTCGACCACAGCCAGTGCCAGGTCGCGCGCCCCCTCACCACCGCGGGCGTGATGCTCGGTGGTCACGGCGGCGAAAGCACCGGCCTCCTGAGCCGACTGTCGCACCAGCTCGAGCTCGTGCTCGCTATCGGTGGGGAACCGGTTGATCGCCACCACGACCGGCACACCGAAGCCCGCCGCTATGTCGAGATGGGCCTTGAGGTTGGCCATGCCAGCTCGGAGAAGCGGCAGGTTCTCCTCGGTGTAGACGCTGTCCAGCGGGCGACCGGCCACCACTTTTGGGCCTCCACCGTGTGTTTTAAGCGCCCGCACCGTCGCCACCATCACCACGCAATCTGGCCGTAGACCGGACACCCGACATTTGATGTCGAAGAACTTCTCCATGCCCATGTCGGCACCGAAGCCGGACTCGGTCACCACGTAGTCACCGAGATGAAGCGCCATCCGGTCGGCGAGGATCGAAGAATTGCCGTGGGCGATATTGGCGAAAGGCCCGGCGTGCACGAAGGCGGGCTGACCCTCCAGTGTCTGCATGAGATTGGGGTGAAGTGTGTCCTTCATGAGGACCGTGACGGCGCCGCCCACGCCCAGGTCGTCGAGAGTGATCGGGGCACCGTCCTTGGACAGTCCCATGACAACCCGGCCCACTCGTTCACGCAGGTTGCGTAGCGCCGACGGATAGTCGGCGCCATCGGCCAGAGCAAGGATGGCCATGAGCTCGCTGGCCACCGATATGTCGTAGCCACTCTCTCGCGGTCTGCCATCAACGGCTCCTCCGAGACCGATGACGACGTGGCGAAGGGCCCGGTCGTTGACATCGACGACCCGGCGCCAGCTGATCCGGTCGGGATCGATGGCTAGCCGCTTGAGCCCGAGCGCATTCAGCGCTTCGGTAGTGAGACGACCTTCGTGATACCAGCGGGCGTCGATGGCTGCAGCCACCAGGTTGTGCGCTACCGAGATGGCGTGCATGTCGCCGGTGAGATGGAGGTTGAACTCGTCCATGGGGACGACCTGGCTATAGCCGCCACCTGCCGCACCGCCCTTTATCCCGAAGGTGGGGCCCATGCTCGGCTGTCGGATGCAAGCGATCGACCTGTGCCCCACGGCACCGAGACCTTGGACCAGCCCGATCGTGGTGGTCGTCTTGCCCTCGCCCAGCGGGGTGGGAGTGACGGCGGTGACGACCACGTACTTGCCCATCGGGTTGCCGGCGATCCGGCGCAGGGCATCGAGATGGATTTTCGCCTTGGTGGCGCCGTACGGAATGACCTCTTCTTCTTCGAGGCCGAGGTCCCGTGCCACGTCGCTGATCGGCTTGAGTTTGGCGGTGCGGGCGATCTCGAGGTCGCTCGCCATGTGAGGCGGCGGGTTGGACATGCCCGTAGTTCTAGCGGGTTCGGGTCTGTGGGGCCTGATCTGCTGATATGCCGTCGATGACAATTTCGAATCGGCCCGAAGCCATCCTGTTCGACGCCGGCGGGACCCTCATCCTCCAGGATCCGGAGGAGCTGGGTCGGCGACTCGACACCGTGATCGACCCCAGGCGCGCTCACCGCGCCCATTACGAGGCCATGGCCGAGTACTCAGATCTTCGACTCGCAGGTGAGGACGTCGACTGGGATTGGTGGATGGAGCGCTATTTCACGATTCTGGGCGTCGTCGATCCCCACCTGGCTGGGGAGAGGACTGGTCATGGGTACGGGCTGTGGAATCGTGCCCTCGAGGGAGTGGCCAACGCCGTCCAGCAGTTGAGAGACTCCGGAGTGAGAGTGGCTGTGGTGTCGAACTCGGACGGCTCGGTGCGTGGATCTCTTGGAACGGCAGGGCTGCTCGACCTGTTCGAGTTCGTCATCGACTCACATGAAGTCGGAGTGTCCAAGCCCAACCCGAAGATCTTCCAGGCCGCCCTCGATCGCATGGACCTGAAGCCATCGAAGGCCTGGTACGTGGGCGACTCGGTGTTCCACGATGTGAACGGGGCCCGAGCCGCAGGGCTCTCACGTGCGTTGTTGGTCGATCCCTATGGACTCGGCCCGACGGACGTATCAACCATCGGGTCGGTCGCCGAGCTCGTCTGATAGGAGACGTTGCCGCTCCGCCCTCGACTCCTCGTAGAACTCGGCGACTCTCAGCTCCATGTCTTCAGGGCTGACATCCTCAACGTGTTGGGCCAACCCCCATTGGTGTCCGAACGGGTCCTCGACACGCCCTCCCTTGTCGCCATAGAACTGCGGCGACAGCGGGTAGATCTCACGGGCGCCCAGGGCGACGGCCCTATCCCAGACGGCGTCGACATCGTCTGTGTAGAGAAACAGGACTGCCGTCGTCGTCTCAGCCGACCGAGGGGATTTGGTGGGCGAGTCGGGTTGCTCGTCGCTCAGCATCACGATGGTGTCGCCAATCCGGATCTCGGCGTGCGCAATGTTCCCGTCAGGTCCGATCATCGGAGGCATCGCCTCTTCCGCCCCGAATGCCGACTTGTAGAACTCGATCGCTTCCCGGCAAGGGCTCACGGTCAGCGAGACCGTCACCGAGCCGTAGGCTTCGGGCACCGGGTTCACATCCATGTGTGACCCCCTCTGGTTGTCTTCAACCTACGCCGAAGATCGAGTTTGTAGGAAGGGCCGACGCGTTACATCGTTAAGTCAGGGCCGCCAAGGGTTCGGCCCTAGGGGACGAGGGGCGGGTTGGCGTTGCCTACGAGCTCGAGTGCCATCTCCGGGAACCAGACTCCGGCAGCC
>JBEVIF010000243.1:0-7163 GCA_040510795.1 Acidimicrobiia bacterium | reverse complement strand
TGACTTACCCACTCCGCCCTTTCCAGAAGAGATCGCCAGCACCCTCGTCGGAGAGCCGGGCTCACCCAGCCCGGGCCCGGACTCTGCGCGCAATTTGCCGATCCACTCGATCGCCATCTGCTCGGTCATGACCTCGACAGTCACATCTGCACCACGCCCGTAAGGCTCCAGCGCTTGCTGGAGACGCTCGTTCAGGATCTCGGGGGGGTTCGAATCGGGAAGCAGGAGGTCCACTTTCACCTTGCCGAGCTTCTTCTCGGCCGACTTGACGAGGCCGAGGCTGCCCAGCGTTCTGCCCACGAGGAGGGGGGATTCGATGGACGCGACCGCCTCGAAAATCTCATCGTTGGAAGGCATCGATTTCCCCTACGCCGGCAGTGGTTAGAAGGCCTGGCCACTATAGTTTTGGCCGGTTGGTACCCCTGATGGACACCAAGACCCTCGAATCGAGGATCTCCGATCTCACCGCAGCCTTGGGCGATCCCACCCGGAGAGCCATCTACATCGCGGTCAGGGAATCGGCCGAGCCGCTCACCACTTCCACTGTCGCCGAGTTGTTCGGACTCCATCCCAATGTCGCCCGTCATCATCTCGACCTTCTGGCCGACGAGGGCTACCTGAGAGTCAGCCATCGTCGACCATCGGGCAAGGGTGGGCCCGGGGCCGGCCGCCCGGCCAAGTGCTACGAGGCGACAACCAAGGAAGTCTCGGTCCACTTCGCCCCACGCCGGTTCGAGATGCTGGTCGAGATGCTTATCAGAGTGCTCGACCAGGTTGCGCCGGAGAATGTCGGCCAGGTGGCCGAATCGGTCGGGCGCGCCTATGGGGCCGAGTTGGCCGCCGAGATCGGGGTCCCCGATGAGCCCGGCTACGACGGGGCGGTTCAGGCGGTCGCCAAGGCCATGACCGGGCTGGGCTTCTCCGTCGATCCGGATGTGCAAGGCCAGCGGCTGCTCACGAGCCATTGCCCGTTCGGTGAGGCCGCCACCAGCCACCCCGAGGTCATCTGCTCACTCGACAGGGGCATCGTCGCCGGGATGTTCGGCGCCCTCTCCTACGACTGCAATCCGGTCATCATCCCCCACACCGATCTCGAGGACGATTGCGTGACCCGGGTCCCGGTAGAAATAGGTTTTAGGTCTTAGGTTTTAGCTTCTGGGTAAGAGCGGCCAGCCTTTCGAGTCAGGCTCCGACATCGGATCCCCGCCCCCTCGGTAACCTTCGAACATGTCCACCGATCCATTCGGGTCCCGCGCCACACTCGAAACTCCGCTCGGGTCCCGGGAGATAGCCCGTCTCGACGCGGTCGAAGGGGCGGAGAACCTCCCGTATTCGATAAAGGTCATCCTGGAGTCGGCCCTGCGTCATCTAGACGGAGTCTCTGTAACCGCAGCCGACGTCAACACCATCGCCGCCTATGACGCCACCCGCGTCGGAGGCGCAGAGATCCCGTTCGTGCCCGGAAGAGTTGTGCTCCAGGACTTCACCGGTGTCCCCACGGTGGTCGATCTCGCTGCGATGCGGTCCGCCATTGTCTCGATGACGGGTGATGAGGGCTCAGCGCAGAGGGTGAACCCTTTGATCCCGGTCGACCTGGTGGTCGACCATTCGGTCCAAGTCGACGCCTTCGCCAGTCGGGATGCCCTGACAATCAACTCTCGCAAGGAGTTCGAGCGGAACCAGGAGCGTTACGAGTTCCTCAAGTGGGGCCAGTCCGCCTTCGCCAACTTCAGGGTGGTGCCACCCGCCACCGGGATCGTCCATCAGGTGAACCTGGAGTACCTGGCCAAGGTGGTCTGGGACGACGGGCAATGGCTCTACCCGGACAGCCTGGTCGGGACCGACAGCCACACAACGATGATCAATGGCCTCGGCGTCGTGGGCTGGGGAGTCGGAGGCATCGAGGCTGAGGCCGCGATGGTGGGCCAGCCGATCTACATGCTCCTCCCGGAAGTGGTCGGATTCAGGCTCACAGGCCGCCTCGCCGAGGGGGCAACCGCCACCGATCTGGTCCTGAGAGTCACCGAGATGCTCCGCGAGCACGGTGTCGTCGACAAGTTCGTCGAGTTCTACGGCCCTGGCCTGACCGACATGCCGGTGGCCAACCGCGCGACCATCGCCAACATGGCGCCCGAGTACGGCGCCACCGTCGGATTCTTCCCCATAGACGACCGGACCCTCGAATACCTCCGTCTCACCGGTCGGGACGACAAGCTGATCGACACCGTCGAGCAGTACTGCAAGGCCCAGGGCATGTGGAGGGACGACAGCCGGGCGATCACCTATTCATCTTCTCTCGAGCTGGACATGTCGACGGTCGAGCCGTCGCTGGCGGGGCCGAGACGCCCACAAGACCGCATCGCACTGTCGGCGATGGCAACCCAGTGGAAATCAGACCTGACCAATCTCTTCGGGAAGAACGGTGGATCGACGGCATCGACCGTCGTGAGCTGGGAGGACGAGGGCGGCCGGCCCGTCGAGGCAGGGTCGCTGAAGGCAAAGACAGGCGTTGAAGTCGAAGTCGATGGTGAAAGGTTCCTGCTCACCGACGGCGACGTCGTGATCGCCGCGATCACATCGTGCACCAACACATCCAATCCCGATGTGATGATCGGGGCCGGGCTGGTGGCACGGAGGGCCCGTGAGCTCGGGCTCGTGCGGAAGCCCTGGGTCAAGTCCTCATTGGCTCCCGGCTCGAAAGTCGTCACTGAGTACCTGACCAGCTCGGGCCTGCTCGAAGATCTCGAGTACCTCGGATTTCACATCGTCGGTTACGGGTGCACCACCTGCATCGGGAACTCTGGACCGTTGCCCGAGCCAATCTCCCGTGCCGTCAACGAGCGTGGGCTCGTGGCCGTGTCCGTCCTTTCCGGGAACCGCAACTTCGAAGGCCGCATCTCGCCCGATGCGAGAGCGAACTACCTCGCATCCCCGCCTTTGGTCGTGGCCTATGCCCTTTCCGGAACAGTCGACTGGGACCCGATCAACGAGCCGCTGGGCCAGGATCGGGATGGCAAGGACGTGTTCCTGCGCGACATCTGGCCCACTCAGGAGGAGGTGGCCGGTCTCGTGGCAGCCCATGTGAACCAGGGCCAGTTCGTATCGAGATACTCCGAGGTCTTCACCGGATCTGACGAGTGGCGATCGATCACCACCCCAGAATCGGATCTCTATCGCTGGGAGGCGGATTCCACCTACATCCAAGAACCTCCGTTCTTCGTCGGTCTCGGACCCGAGGTCGGCCCGATCGAGCCCGTGACGGGTGCCCGCGTACTGGCCAAGCTGGGTGACTCGGTCACCACTGACCACATCAGCCCGGCCGGGACCATCTCGCCGACGACGCCCGCCGGCCAATACCTCATCGCCGAGGGCGTCCAGCCGGCGATGTTCAACTCCTACGGGTCGAGGCGAGGCAACGACCGCGTCATGACCAGGGGCACCTTCGCCAACATCCGGGTCAAGAACGACCTCGCCCCCGCCACCGAGGGCGGGTGGACCACCGATTTCCTCGACGATGAGGTCAAGTCCATCTACGAGGCCGCCATGCACTACCAGGAAGCCGGCGTGCCCCTGGTCGTGATCGCCGGAAGTGACTACGGGATGGGCTCGTCGAGAGATTGGGCGGCGAAGGGCCCCTTCCTTCTAGGAGTGCGCGTAGTAATCGCCAGGTCTTTCGAGCGAATCCACCGATCAAACCTCGTGATGATGGGAGTGCTCCCCCTCACCTTCGTCGAAGGACAGGACGCAGCCTCCCTCGAGCTCGACGGGACAGAGACCTTCGACTTCGCCATCGACGACTCCCTCCAACCCCGTCAGATCGTAAAGGTGACCGCCACGGCCCGCGACGGATCGATCAAAGCGTTCGAAGCCGTCGCCCGCGTCGACACACCGATCGAGACCGACTACCTCCGCAACGGTGGCATCCTCCACTACGTGTTGAGGAAGATGGCCTCTGCCTGAAGATCCGGAGGGACCCCTCCAGGGGCGCCGCTTTCTGCTCAGCGGGGTATTTGTCGGCGTCGTCGTCGTCGGACTCGCCGTGGCGTGGGCCATCGGCGACCGCGGCGTAGTCGCGCAGGTCGGCGAACCGGCACCCGACTTCACCGTCGACGTCCTCGACGGGGGCAGCTTCTCCCTCTCCGATCACATCGCTGACGACGGGAGACCCCTTATCGTCAATCTCTGGGCCTCGTGGTGTGCCCCTTGCCGGAAGGAGATGCCGGATCTGTCTGCCTTTGCCGGGGAGCACCCCGAATTCGAGGTGGTGGGCGTCGCCGTCGAGGACTCGTTGGAGGAGGCGAGGACCTTCGCTGAAGAGCTCGATCCGGGGTATGCCCTGGCCTACGGCGACGAGGCCTTCGAAAGGGCGTACCACAATTTCGGGCTGCCGGTCACCTACTTCCTCGACGAGGACGGCACCGTGACCGAGGTCTTCAATGGCATCCTGACGCCGGAGAGGCTCGAGGAGATCACTGCTGGCGTCTAATGGTCCGTATTTGTGCGACAGGCCACTACGCCGGTGGCCGGGCCGTTGCCAGCTGCTGCACGTATTCGGCGTTGGGGCCCGCCACCAGCTCGGCAGTGACGATCAGACGCTCCGTTGCCGAATACTTGGGATTGCAGGTGGTGAAAGTGAGCCACGCCCCCGGCTTGCTATCGGTTACCCACACGTCGGTTGGGGCGACGATGAACGACTCCCGGACCTCGTAGACGTGGGTCCCTATGCCGGTGTCGACCTCGACACGGTCGCCGGGCACCAACAAGTCGAAGTCATGGAAGGGTCGGCCGTAGGTGGTCCGATGCCCTGAAATGACGGCGTTTCCGGGTTGTCCGGGAATGGGCGTTCCCGGCATGTGGCCCGGGCCCTTGGCAAGCGTCGGTTTGGTCACGCCCTCGAAGACGACAGCCTCCAACCCGACCTTGGGGACCCGCAACAGGGCGAACCCGACCCCGTCGCCAGGCACATCCTCCAGGACGTGCTCGACGACGACACCTTCCTCCTCGACTTCCTCGACCGCGGGGGTACCGACGTTCGCAATACGTCGCTCGAGAGTCAGCATCGCCTCCGACTGAACCCGGGCGTTTACGACGTCGGTCCCATACAACTGCCACCCGAGGTAACCGAATAGGAAAATGCCGCTCCAGATGAGCGTCCACCCCAGGATCTGGATATTGCGCCTCATGGCTTCCCCCGCAGATGGGAGTCCTGCACCGGATTCCGCTTCCAATGAGGATCGCGCTTCTCCAGGAAGGCTGTGATCCCCTCGGCGGCATCCTCACTCATGGCAACTGCGGTGAGCCCCATCTGCAATCGGTCGAGCGCCGCGTCGAAGTCGAGATCTGCCATGCCGTAAAAAGCATCCCGGCCAATCATGAGAATGGCCGCGCTCTTCGACTGCAACGCCTCCACGATCTCGTCCACGACCCGATCCAGATCGGCGCGGGGCACGACGCGAGAGACGGCGCCGAGACGCTGTGCCTCCTCGGCGTCGATGACGCGACCGGTCAGCATCAGCTCGAGAGCAGACTTGCGGGGCATCACCCGGGCGAGGAGCGCCGAGATCATCATCGGCCACAGCCCCACCCCGATCTCGGGTGCGCCCAATTTGGCATCGTCGACGCAAATCGTCACGTCGCAGGCGATAGCGAGCCCGAATCCGCCGGCGAGTGCATGGCCGTTGACCTTTGCCACAGTGGGCTTTCCACCCCGGATGATGAGCCGGAACAAGTCAGCGAAGACTCCCCTGGCCCTGTGCAAGCCGACAGGGTCGTCGACGAATGAGCCCGACAGATCTCCGCCGGTAGAGAATGCCTGGTCCCCGGCTCCGGTGTACACGAGGACGCGCACAACAGGATCGTCGATTGCCCGTCTGGTCGCGGAAAAGAGTTCTTCCATCGTCTCCACCGAGAGCGGGTTGCGGCGGCTGGGATCAGACAGCGTGATAGTTGCTCGACCCTCACCCACTTCGTACTCGACCAATTCTCCGCCTTCGTCTGACTTGACACCCGGTATTACCGTCGTGGTACATGCTATGGCTGGCCATTGTCTTGTTCATCGCCTTGGCCATGGCGGTGCTACGCGGGGGCCGTCTGACCAACCTGGGCGACATCGAGCTTCGGGCTTGGTGGCTCTTGTTGGTTGCCCTGGGCCTGCAGGTGGCGACCATCTGGCTACCGGACTCCGAATGGGCAGAGGGTCTCGGGCTGGCCATGGTCCTGACCTCCTACGGGCTGCTCATGGCCCTGGTGGTGCTCAATCGCAACCGGCCCGGGATGTGGCTCGCCGGTCTCGGGGTTCTGATGAACTTCACGGTGATTGCCGTCAACGGCGGGATGCCCGTGCTCGCCGAGGCGGCCGAGGTGGCCAGCGGATTCACAGTCACCGTGCCTGACCTTTCCGGGTCGTTCAAGCACGTGATTCTGGACTCCGGCTCGAATCTCACCGCATTGGCAGATGTCATACCGCTCCGGATAGGAGGAATCGGTCAGGTGATCAGCCTGGGAGATGTCTTCCTCGCGGTCGGCCTAGGCCGATTCCTGGAGCACGAGTTGCGCCGGCCACGTCGCTACTTCAAGCGCGGCGCCCACGCCCAGCCCGGGTCGGCGAGCAAGACCTAGCCGATCAATTGGTCAGGTGCGGACAGGGGTCAGCACCCCCCGGCTCTCCAGCAACCGGCGCAGAGAAGCCACGACCTCCGGGTCGTAGTCGTAGGCGGCGCCGGTGTGGAGGACCTCGAGAGCCTGCAGGGGGGAGAGCCCCTCGAGATGCACCTGCCAGTCATACGCAGCGGCGACCTTGATTATCCGCGACACGATCGAGACATCCGGGTCGGTTTGCTCGCCCGGCTTGCGATAG
Organism: Acidimicrobiia bacterium; assembly: GCA_040510795.1. GTDB lineage: Bacteria > Actinomycetota > Acidimicrobiia > Spongiisociales > ZC4RG35 > JARDZU01. The sequence goes on along the minus strand of JBEVIF010000243.1, from coordinate 307 downwards.
GGCTCGTACTGATGGCGCACGTGGGTCGCCACCCGACTCAAGTACGGCGACTCGGCGATGATCTCCGAGCTCCAGCGTGCGATGTCATTGTCGCTGTAGCCCATCCGAATTATCTGCGGCTCGTTGAGGCTGACGCGCCCGATGTCGTGCATCAGCCCGGCGTACTCCACGTCTTCCACCTGGACCGGGCCCAGCCCGATCTCCTTGGCGATAGCCGAGGCGAGCTCGGTGGTGCGGTCAGCGAGACCCTCCACGCCGAGCCCGGATACCTCGGGGATTCGAGCCAGCGCACGAATGGTCTGCTTGT
>JBEVIF010000242.1:0-5751 GCA_040510795.1 Acidimicrobiia bacterium | reverse complement strand
GCTCGTTTCGCATCGAGCAGAGGGCAAAGCCCCGCTCGTGGCTGGCGTAGATCAGCTCGTCGTCGACCGGCGGGGTCTCGGAAAGGACCCCGACCCAGCAGAACGGGTACTGACGCTCGTACGAACGTCGAGCGCCGGGTGGGATGAAGTCCCGGCTCACACCGTGGGCGCCATCGCAACCGACCACGAAGTCGCAGGCGATGTTGTGCTCCTGACCGTGGCGGTGGATGCCGACCATGGGGGAGTCACCGTCGATCCCATCAACCCGCACCCCCTCCGCCTCATCGATCAGCGGAATTCCGTCCGCGTCGATGACGTCGTACAGATCCTTCTGCAACTCGGTCTGGCCATATATCGTCACGTGCTTGCCGGTCAATCCCTGAAAATCGATACGCAGCATCTCGCCGGCATGGGCGAGATTCACCCCTTCGTGGACGAAGCCCTCCGCATCCATTCGCTTGCCGACTCCCGAATCGCGCAGGATCTCGGCGCTCTCGTGCTCGATGACCCCGGCACGCACCCGTTCCAGCACGTGGTCCCGGGTGCGAAGCTCGAGGATGACGCTATCTATCCCGCGAACGTGGAGGAGATGGGCGAGAAGCGAGCCGGCTGGCCCGCCCCCGATGATGACGCCCCGGGTGCGTTTGGGGATCTCGCTCATCTGCGAGACCGGAGCCTATTGCGAACGAGATCGGGGCGACACTGGGGTCGCCCCGATGATCCTGGGAGGAGGGATCTGTTGTCGCCAGTGACACCGGGAGGGTCTCTGGCAATGACATTTGTACCGGAGTGACATGACCGGACGGTGAACGGGTGCTTTCGCCAGTCCGAACGTTCCGCCTTTCCTGTCAGGCCACGGCCGATGTCTCGCGAAGCGGCTGCAGGTCTCCCAGCGACTCGGCGACGATGACTAGGTCGTCGTCGAGGGCCATCCGGAAGTCCTGTCCCGGGTTGGCATATGTGAGGCCCTGGCGAACCACTGCCAGCAGTGTCGCCTGATGCTCCGAGCGGAGTTTCGAGGCGAGGTCGTCTATCGGCATGCCGTCACAGTCCGCGGGCAGGGCCACGCGATAGAGCTCGGATCCCTCTCCACCTGACACGATGTCGGTCACCAGCTGGGACAGGCCCGGGTACATCGCCGAGCGAGCGAGCAGATGGGCTGCGAGCTTCGAGGTAACCATTATCTCGTTGACGTTTGCTCTCCGGAAATGCTCGACGTGATCGGGGTTGTTGACCTCGACGACAGTTCGCACCTCCGGGTTGATCGACTCGATGGCGAGAACCGTGAGGATCGACGACATGTCGGCAGCATCGGAGTTATCGATCGGACACACGATCGCGGCGGTTGCGTGCTCGATCCCGGCCCGCTTCAAGTCGGTATCGTGGCTGGTGCTGCCTCTCACGAAATACACGCTCTCAGCCGCAGGGCTCCGCTCGGCGTCGTAGAGGAGCACGATCTTGGTCCCGTACTCATCCCTGCTCAGCTCATCGATGAGATCGCGTGCGGTGGAATTCCAGCCGCACACGACGATGTGGTCCTTGTATCCCGATGCACCCATCCCTTGTCCCTCCTTCAACAGGAAATCGATCACGAACCCGACGAGGGCGCCGGTGATGGTGGCCACGATCGCCACCCCGAAAAGACCGAGCAGCCAACCGACGATCCAACCCGCCGGGCCCGTCACGAAACCGCCTTCGCCCAGCCCGAGCACGGTTGCCCCTGCCCAATAGAACGACTGGCCCAGCATCTCGATCGTGCGGTCGGTCTCCACCAGCCAGATCGCCGTCGCCGCCAGCCCGATGATCACCACGAGGCCGAGGGCCAGTGAGAGGAAGAATCGCCGGTCGATCTTCCCTCCCACCCTCTTCACGTGCCAGCTCACCCGGCGCAGGAACGGCGAGTGGAAAAACGCCTTGAACCGCCCCAACATCGGTCACGAAGTTAGTAGAGGATCGCCGGCGGAGAGCCCCCCGGCGGTATTTATTCACCCCTGGTATGGGCTCGCTCTCTTCTAACGTCTCATCCACAGGTTCCCGCCATTGTTGATCGCACGCGACCTCCGTATCGATGTCGGCCCCCGCACCTTGCTCGAAGGGGCTTCCTTGAGCGTGCAATCAGGCGACCGCATCGGCCTCGTAGGGAGGAACGGTGCGGGCAAGACCACTCTGATGAAGACGCTCACCGGGACTCTCGCTCCCGCAGAGGGGACCGTCCTGCGCTCGGGCCGACTCGGCTATTTCTCCCAGGAGGCCGCCCTGCCCGAATTGGAGCATCCCGATGCCACCGCGCTGGAGCGAATCCTCATGGCCAGGGAAATCGGTGCCCTGCAACGTCGGATCGAGGAGGCCAGACATCGGCTCCATGACCTCCACGGTGAGGAGCGAGACCGAGGCATCGCCCGTTTCAGCCGTCTCCACGAGGATTTCGAGACCATGGGCGGTTTCGTGGCCGAGGCCGAGGCGAAGCGCATGGCTGCCGCTCTCGGGATCGGGAACGACGAGCTGGACCAATCCGTGGTCACCATGTCCGGTGGACAGCGGCGACGGGTGGAACTGGCCAGGATCCTCTTTGCCGAGACCGATGTCCTGCTCCTCGACGAGCCGACCAACCACCTCGACCTCGACGCCAAGGCGTGGCTGATCGAGTGGCTCACCACATATCGGGGCGGGATGCTTGTGGTGTCCCACGACCTACCCCTGCTCGATGAGGCGATCACCTCCGTTCTCGCCCTGGAGCACGGCGAGTTGGAGGCGTACCGAGGCAACTACTCCCACTACCTGGTCGAACGCGACCGCCGTCGACTGCAGAAAGAGCGAGTGCGCAAGCATCAGGACGAGGCCATCGAGCGTCTCGAAGAGAACATCCGGCGGTTCAAAGGGACCACAGAGAAGATGGCGAAGATCGCCCGATCCTGGGAGACCCGGGTCGATCGGATGAAACGCGACTTGGTCGAGGTCCAGAAGGGCGGGAAGAAGGTCAGAGTTGCCTTCCCCCAGCCCGACAAATCGGGCCGGGTGCCACTGTCTGCCCTGGGTCTGGCCAAGTCGTTCGGCGACAACCTTGTCTTTGTCGATGTCGAGTTCGCCGTGGAGCGCGGCGAGCGGATGCTGCTGATCGGCCTCAACGGCGCGGGCAAGACGACATTGCTCCGCATCCTGGCCGGAGTCGAGACTTCGGACTTGGGCGAGGTCTCTCTGGGGCACAACTCCAGCGTCGGGTACTACGCCCAGGAGCACGAGCAGATCGAAGCCGGGCGATCGGTCCTCGACCACATGCGCCAGGACGGGAGTCTGACCGACCAGACGCTGCGGTCGCTGCTCGGTCATTTCCTTCTCTCCGACAAGGTCGACCAGGACGCCTCCACCCTCTCCGGTGGTGAGAAGACCAAACTGGCCCTGGCCATGTTGGTTGCAGCACGACCCAACGTCCTACTTCTCGACGAGCCGACCAACAACCTCGACCCTCAGGCGAAAGAGGCTCTGCTCGACGCCCTCACCATCTATGAAGGGACCGTGGTGCTTGTCAGCCACGACACCGACTTCGTGGCCCAGCTCATGCCCGACCGAGCGGTGTTGATGCCGGAAGGCGAGATGCGATTCTTCGACGAGGAACTGCTCGACCTCGTCTCGCTGGCCTAGCGGGACGGCGGGAACCGTTTGCCTGGACGGGGCATCCAAGAGCCATGAGAAGGCAACTCGTAATCCTCGCCCTCGCCGCGATTATCGCTGCTTGCGGCTCACCGGACGTGATAGGCGGCGGGGGTGATCCGGCGCCGACGACGTCCATCGACCCCGATCAGCCGGTTGATTCCGGCAGCGACGAGCCGATCGTGGAGCCCGGTGAGGTCGGGTCGATCCCGGAGCCACGGCCACCAATCGACGGGAGTGTCGACGGAGAGGTCTGGGTGACCGGCGCCGACGTGCGGATCATGGAGAGCTTCCCGGTTCAGATCATGCTCGACGTCACCGGCGAGAAGCCGACGCCATGTCATGAGATCTTTTGGACGGTGGAGGATGACGGTGAGGTCATCGTCATCGAGATGCTCTCCCAGGTCGCCGCCGAGCAGACCTGTGCCCAGGTGATCGAGCCATTCACGGTCGCGGTGCCGCTGGGCAGTTGGACCGAAGAGAGCCGGGAGATCGAACTCAACGGCGAGATCGTCGGGTCCTTCGAAACCTGAGTACGAAACGGTGAAGGGAGGGCCTCCCTGTGGTGAGACCCCCCCTTCGGGTGATTTCAGGGACCGACACCGGGCACATTTCGACCTGCAAGCCAAATGCCGAAGGGGTGAGCCCCCGCCGATCCCCGTTTCCGTCGCGCTCTCTCCCAGCGCTCTCGACAATTTCATCCGGATCTGCCCCCAACTCCAGAACCCTTTCCGATTCACCCACGGTGACTAGTCCTTTTGGCAACTGACAAACGAACGTTCGTTTGGTATGCTTGCCTCATGAACCCCGAAGATCGCTTCGACGCCATCGTCGCCGCCGAGGACAAGATCGAGCCGGCCGACTGGATGCCCGATGACTATCGCAAGACCCTGATTCGTCAGATCGCCCAGCATGCCCACTCGGAGATTATCGGGATGCAGCCGGAGGGGAACTGGATCTCCCGGGCCCCGACCTTGCATCGCAAGGCCATCCTCATGGCCAAGGTGCAGGACGAGGCGGGGCATGGCCTGTACCTGTATTCGGCCGCCGAGACCCTCGGCGTCGATCGCGACCAAATGCAGACCCTGCTCCACCAGGGGAAGCACAAGTACTCGTCGATCTTCAACTACCCCACACTGAGCTGGGCCGACATGGGCACCATCGGCTGGCTGGTAGACGGGGCGGCGATCACCAATCAGGTGATGCTGACTCGCTGCTCCTACGGCCCGTATGCGCGGGCGATGGTCCGAATCTGCAAGGAGGAGTCATTCCACCAACGGCAGGGCTATGAGAGCCTGATCCGGCTCTGTTCGGGCTCCCCGGAGCAGAAGGCCATGGCACAAGACGCCTTGGACCGGTGGTGGTGGCCGTCACTGATGATGTTCGGTCCCCACGACACCGATTCCACCCACACCGAGCAATCGATGGAATGGAAGATCAAGCGGGTGTCCAACGACGATCTGCGCCAGCAATTCGTCGACATGACCGTTCCCCAGGCTGACTATCTGGGCCTCGTGGTGCCTGACCCAGAACTCAGGTGGAACGAGGAGCGGGGCCACTACGACTTCGGCGAGATCGACTGGGACGAGTTCTGGGCGGTGGTGAAGGGCAATGGGCCGATGAACCGCGATCGCATCGAGCACAAGGTCCGGGCGTGGGACGAGGGCGCCTGGGTCCGGGAGGCCGCCCTGGCGCATGCGGCGAAGAAGGAGGGGGCAATCACATGACGTACGAAGTTCCGGTGGTGCCCGGTGAGAGCGCCGAACTGGAGGAGACTGCTGATCTCGCCACCGAGGCGTGGCCGATGTGGGAGGTCTTCGTCCGGGCGCGTCGTGGGATCTCCCATGTACACATCGGGAGCCTTCACGCGGCCGATGCGGAGGCCGCTCTTCAGAATGCCCGCGACGTCTACACCCGACGTGGAGAGGGCGCCAGCCTCTGGGTGGTCCGCAGCAGCGAGATCCACACCTTCGAGCCCGACGACATCTCCGATTACGTCGATGCCAACGAGAAGCCATACCGCCTGGCCACGACCTATGACATCCCTGATGAAGTAGGTCACATGTGAGCGAGCCAGTGATCTCCACCGCTCCCCAGGGTGCA
>JBEVIF010000241.1:0-13242 GCA_040510795.1 Acidimicrobiia bacterium | reverse complement strand
GCCTCATCCACCGATTGGGCCTTCTCTCCAAACAGGGAAAAGAGCTCCCACTCGAGGTGATCAACGACGTGGCGTTCCAGCAATCGGCATGGGAGCGGATTTTCGGGACCGGCGACCTCCTCATCGAGTCGGCGGGGACCCACGGGCAAACCCACTACTCCGATATTCCCGATCCAGAGGCGATCCAGTCGCTGATCTATCAGGCGAGAGAGGATCGCCAGCACTCTTTGCAATCGGGCGGCCAAGCAGCTCCAGAAAGCTCCGCTTCCCAGCTGGCCACACTGTCTCGGCTCCACGACGAGGGAAAGTTGAGCGATGCCGAGTTCGCGGCAGAGAAGCAGAAGCTGATCGGTGGCGCCTGATGCCACACATGCAGGATTTTCCGCTCAATCTCTCCACCCTCTACGACCGGGCGGTCTGGCTCTATCCCGATCAGGAGATCGTCTCCGTCGAGGCCGATCGTTCGGTGACCCGCACCACCTACGGCGAGACCGACACCAGGGTGAGGCGTCTCGCCACCGCCTTCGAGGCTCTGGGCCTCTCGCAGGGTGACCCGGTGGGCACCTTTGCCTGGAACAACCGTCGCCATCACGAGCTCTACTGGGCCACCGCCAATACCGGGCTCGTCTGCCACACCGTGAACATCCGGCTCTTCGCCGATCAGATCGCCTACATCGTCAACCACGCCGGCGACAAGGTGCTGTTCGTCGACCCCGATCTAGCTCCGCTCCTGGGACCGATCACGCCGGAGCTGAAGACTGTGGAGACCTTCGTCGTCATGGGGGAGTCGGCCTCGGATGCGATTCCGGGATCGATCGCCTACGAAGACCTGATCGGGGACGCCGAGCCTCACGGTCCCTGGCCCCAGCTCGACGAGCGGTCCCCGATGATGTTCTGTTACTCGTCGGGAACGACGGGCAACCCGAAAGGGGTCGCCTACACGCAGCGATCCACATATCTGCACACGATCTCCAACCTGGCCAACTTCAACATGCTCCCGAGCGACAACGTCCTGCCCGTGGTGCCGATGTTCCATGCCGCCGCCTGGGGATATCCCTTCATGGCCGTCACCCAGGGGGCCAAACTCACCTATCCCGGTCCCGACTTGACCCCCCAAGGTCTGGTGCCGCTGCTCGAGCGAGAGAAGGTGACATTCAGCGCCGGTGTTCCCACGGTTTGGCTTGGGATCAAGCAGTATCTCGAGGCGAATCCGGATGTCGACCTCTCCTCGATCCGCGCCTTCCTATGCGGTGGATCGGCGGTTCCCAGGTCGATGATCGAGTGGTACTGGAAGGTCCAGAGAATCCGGGTTGTGCAGGGATGGGGCATGACTGAGACCAACCCCGTCGCGTCCACCAGCCTGCTCAAGCCCGAAATGGAGGATTGGGACCTCGATCGGCAGCTCGACTTCCTCGAGACAGCCGGCATTCCCGTTGCCGGGCTCCAGGTCAAGATCGTGGACGAGATCGGTGAGGAGTTGCCTCACGATGGAGAGGCATTCGGTGAGCTGCTGATTCGCGGCCCCTGGATCGCAGCCGAGTACTACCAGGACACCCGCTCAGCTCAGTCGTTCGAGGACGGGTGGCTCCGCACCGGCGACGTCTGCAAGATCACGCCCGAGGGTTACATCAAGATCACCGACCGCGCCAAGGACGTGATCAAGTCGGGTGGGGAGTGGATCTCATCGATCGACCTGGAGAATGCCCTCATGGCCCACCCCGACGTCAGCGAGGCGACGGTCGTTGGCCTGAAGCATGTCAAATGGCAAGAGCGCCCGGTGGCCTTCGTCGTTCCCCGTGAAGGCGTCGACGTGTCGGAGGAGGATCTGCATTCCTTCCTCGAGGAGCGGGTCGCCAAGTGGTGGCTTCCCGACAAGATCCTTTTCGTCGACCAGATCCCTAAGACAGGCACCGGCAAGTTCGACAAGAAGGTCGTGAGGAACGAATACGCCGACCTCCTCATGGAAGAGGGCTGACGCCAGCCGGCTGTCGACGGTTCGGATCGCCGCACTCTTCGCCCTCTCCGTTTCGATCGCGGTCTTCGTCATAGTGGGTTTCAGCTTCTCGGACGGTGGCCCTACCCCCTCATCGGTGTTTCACGGGTTCATCCTCATGGTCGTGTTCGCCGCTCCGGCAGTCAGCACTTTGCGTGCGCCAAAGCGGGCACTGGCCATGGGAGGCGCCATGATCGTGGCCGGCGCCGCCCTACTCCCCGGCGGAAGCCCGCTCGGGTTGTTGATGCTGGTGCCGGGAGTCGCGATCGCGTGGGCAGGAACCAGATTGCGGCCGGTCGTCGAAGGGCCGGGGTGGGTGCGGCTCATCGCCACCGCTTTCGCCCTGGTGACGGCCGTCTTCCTCGCGCTCGACGGGGGCGTCGTGACAGGTCTGGTCGCCTTGATGATCGCGGTTGTCATCTCGGTTGCGAACTCGAGGGTGACCCGACCTCAGACCTCGATGAGCTGACCGGGACGTGGGGCTTGACTCACAGGTCAGCCATGAGCGGTGCGTAGTTGGACCGATAGATCCGCTTGCCCGCTAGTTGGAGGGAGAGATTGCGAACGGGCGCGGGGAGAGACCTGATCCTGTCCCTTCGGTGGGACTGTTCTCGGACCCACCGGATTCGAGGCAGTCGCCTTGTGACGTATGTTCCCAACGCTCGATCTACCGACGCCTGATCGGCGAGGCATTCTGCGAGTACCACGGCGTCTTCGAAAGCCATGGCAGCACCCTGTGCCATGTTCGGTGAGGTGGCATGTGCCGCGTCACCCACCAGGACCACCCGGCCGTTCACCCAATCGTCCGTCACTACCTCTTCGATGGGGCCGAAGTGGACAGGGCTCGTCGTGGCTGCCCGAATCAGGTCAATTGCCGGGCCATCGAAATCGCCGAACAGGTCTTCGAGACGGCCAGGCTCCCCATGGGTCGGGTCCGTGCCATCGTGGCTCGACAGGTCGAGATAGCAGTAGGTGCGGCTTCCGCCGAGGGGGATTGCCAGGAATGTCCGTGCGCCACCGAGCATGACGGTCCAGTTGCTCAGGCCGGCGTCAGGGTTGATGATGAACCGCCAGCTGACCTGGCCCACCGGACTCGGTTCAGTCCCTGACATGTGTCGGCGGACGGAAGAGTGGAGGCCATCGGCCCCCACCAACAGGTCGAATTCGTCGCTGCTTCCGTCGGTGAAATCCACCCTTGCGGAATCTCTGTCCTGGTCTATCGCCGCGACCTCGATACCCAGACGCAAGTCGACGTCGGATGCCGCCTCCCGGAGCGCGTGGTGCAGGTCGGCACGGGTGATCGCCATGCAAGGTCCTGTACTTCCCCAGACCTCTCGAAGATCGACCTCGGACAAGGTCCGCCCTGTGTGATCCCTGAATACCTGGCGCCTGATCGGGAAGCCGCGATCTCGCACCACGCCGGCGACGCCCAAAGCCTCCATGGCGCGATGTGCGTTGCCCGGCAGGTACATGCCGGCGCCGACGTCGGCCCACTGCTCGGTCTTCTCGACGACCCTCACCTTGGAGCCGACACGAGTCAATGCGATGCTCACACTTAGGCCCGCCAGCCCGCCGCCGACAACAAGGACTCGCTCTGCGCTCACCGGCGCGCAGTGGCCCGAGCGGGCTGCTCCTGATTCGAGACTGATCCCTTGATCAGGCCCGCCACCCGCTCTGCGTCGCGGCCGACTCCGTTCACCTGAGCGGAGGACACCGAGTAGAGGCCTTTGAGGCCGACGAAATAGAGACCGGGGAGCTCCGTGACAACACCTCGATCGTGTTTGACACGGCCAGACTCGAAGACCGGAAGATCGATCCAGGAGAAGCCGGGTTCGAAACCTGTGCACCAGATGACATTGGCCGGGTGAAGGACGCGACCGTCCTCGAGCACTGGCCATCCATCCTTGGCGCCGATGACCCGAGGCATCCGCTCGATCCCCGCCTCGACCAGGTCGCGAGGCTTGCTTCGCACCAGGGGCTCGCCGGAGGCGATCATCTTTGGCATCCTCCGCCGGGCGATCGGGTTGCTCTTGGTGAGGACCCGATGAAAAACAAACCGGACGACAGGAACCAGCAAGCGCCCGACGCTTCCTTCGACCCGGAACGGGACGTGGCCCGTGTCGGGACCAGCGACCATGGTCTCATGGGAGCCCACGACGTCCATTGCTATCTCCGCTCCCGAGTTCCCGGCTCCGACTACCAGGACAGGCCCGTCCTGCAATTGGGATGGGTTCCGGTAGTCAGTCGTGTGAAGCTGTTTAATCTCGGGTCTGAGGTCCGTGGCGAAGCTCGGGAGGCGGGGGACCTGCCAGCTGGACATGGCCACGACCACGGAGTCGGCCTCGAACCGGGTGTCGTCCGTTTCCACGATGAAGGCTGAATCCCGCTTCGAGAGGCTCGTCACTCGCTGGCCACTTCGCACCGGGAGGGCGAACTCGGCCGAGTACGCCTCCAGATAATCGGCCATCTCGTCCTTGGTTGGAAACGCATGGCTGGGAGCGGGGAAGGGCTTGCCGTCGAGTCCGTCATACCGGGCCGGGGTGAACAGGCGAAGCGAGTCCCACCGGCTCCGCCAGGCCCCACCGACCGTCTCCGCCGCGTCGAGGATGACGAACGGCACCCCGAGCCGTTGCAGGTGATATCCGACCGACAACCCGGCCTGACCACCTCCGATGACGATCGTCGCGATTCGCCGACTTACTTGCATGATCCTCTCCTTCGGTCCTCTGTCGCATGAAACTTGCGGTTTGCACCCAGGCCGAGACGAGACATCCCGGCACGAAACCGAGCTGACCGGTGACCAGGGCATAGACGATCCATACCGGCTGCACTGCCCCTCCCAGGAGCCATCCCCACCACCGGCCGCGTCCGGCGGACCACAGGGCGAGCACCTGTAGACCGGTCAAGAGCCAGGGCCACCAGGCCGGTGCCCCCAAAGTCGTGGTGCCCGCTGTCGAAGTTGCGACCAGTCCGATAGAGAGACCCAGGCTGAGTGCAGCAGCTGTGATCAGCTGTTTGCGGGCCGCTAGACCTCGATCACCATGCACCCTCGACATGGAATCGACCGTATGGCAAAGGCGATCAGCGCGAAATCGGGAGTTCTCCCCATTGCACCAGCCCGTGTTCGCTGGCGTAGAGCGTGGCCGCGGCCCGGGTGGAGACACCGATCTTTCGATACGCGTTCTGGATGTGGCGGTCTGCGGTCTTGGCCGAGATGTCCAAAGCGCGCGCTACCTGCTTGGTCTGAAGGCCATGGGCCAGTAGCCGGATCACCTGTACTTCGCGTTCGGTGAGGCCGGCCGGGCGCTCTACAGGAGATGTCTGTTGACCGGCGGCGCGCAGGACCGCGGCGACCATCTCACCGTCATGGCGACCGGCTGCGGATTCCTCACGGAGGAATGCGGCAGCTTCAACTGACGGCATCGGGGGGCGATGGTCGCGGGGTTCCGTCATGGCGTGAAAGGCGTCGGCAGCGGCGAGCAGGCGAGACACCGGCTCGAGGGACGTGGCATTGAGGCCGCGGTGATACCCGGACCCGTCCATCCTCTCATGGTGTCGGCAGGCGACGGCGGCCACTGGGGCCAGAAGAGGTGATCGGTTGAAGACCCGCTCCGTGTGATAGGCGTGCAGACGCACTTGCTCCCACTCATCGGCATTGAGCGAGCTGTTCTTCTGCCACGTTCGGGGATCGATAGCCACCCGGCCGATGTCATGGATCAGGCCGGCCCTGCGGACGCTTGTGACTTCGGCTGGTGCAAGGCCGAGCTCGGTGGCGGCGTCACCGGCCAATTGAGCAACGCCCGCCGAGTGTCCCACCAACGATGGGGAGACCAGGTCGGCGAAGTCGCCAAGGGCGCCGAGAGCGCGGTCGACGCCTTCCGGGTCCAGTGTGAGGTGAGGCCCTGGCTCCCAGTCGAGGACCGAGTCCCACACCGTGGGCGTGTCATCGGCTGTCGAAAGCATCTCCGATGCGTTGTCCGAAAGCATCATTGCCACATCGGGGTCGAAGGCATGTCCGGCCCTCTCCCTGATCACATGGGCGGCGTGCTCCTCTCCGCCTATCAGGGTTTGGTAGGCGGCATCCCGTGCCACGGTCACAATTCTCAGGGCCATCGGGATCTCGTCACCGGCTTTTCGACCCAGGACGCTATTGCCATCCCAGCGCTCGGTGAGGTAGAGGAAGAGCCGGTTGATCTCATCGGGGAGGCCGAGGCGTTCCGCCAGCATCATCGCCACCTCACACAACGCGGTGAAATGGGCGCGGCGGAACCGGGCTGCCTTGGGAAGGCCAGTGGCGATCTCGATACCGCTCTTCAAGGTTCCGGAGTCGGGCTCGGGAAGGGCCCGCATCACACCTCCCAACGCCTCGAGAGTCGAGCCGAACTGTCGAGCCGTCAGATTCCTGGTCAAGCTCCCCCCGAAGATGCGGGCGTTTGTGTCGGAGTCAGTGGTGCAGCCCGAGTACATGAGAAGGCTGACGTAGAACGCCTCAGCTCTTGTATCGGGGCCGACGGCCAGACGTTCCGCCAGCCGACACGTCACCAAAGTCGCTTGGAGCCCGTGCTCGAACGGGAAGCCCATTCCCAGATCGGTGGCCAGACAGGCCGCTGCGATCACCTCTGCGGTGCGCACCCGCTCCGCGTCCGGGACAGGAGGTTCAGCCACACAGTCAAGCCTAGGGACGGCGAATGACACCGGTCCTGGAGGGGTCAGACCTCTATCAGCTGACCCGTCGTCAGATCGACGATGAATTCCTTGTCGCTCTTCGAATCGGAGATGAACTGCGCCAGGGTGGCTCCGGGTTGACGGACCACCCACCAGGCGAATTCCTCCGAACCGGACTCGACGAACTCTGTCTTGGCCGACCGGACTGCCTCTACCGCACCGATCTCGTCCGGAAAGGTGCCTATCACCCGCTGATCGGGCTCGTCCCTTCCGCGGACCTCTGTGAACTCCACCGCTTCGAACATTCACCAGCCTCCTGGATCAATTGTACCGGTGACGACGGGTCATTTGCACTGGTCCCTATGCTCATTTTGTTGAGCGATTTCCATACCAACTGGGGGTACGTCGCGGCCGGGATCAGCGGGATCGTGGGACTTTGGGGGATCCTGATCAGACGTCGCGAACCTCCGCCGCGGACCTTCTATTACGGCGTCGGGCTGGCGATCTCGGCCCTCCTCCTCCAGATCGTCATCGGGGTGATCGTGGCCAATGGCGGGGTCGATCCGGGTAACCAGCACGTCTTCTATGGCGTCGTAATCGCTGTGACCTTCTCGTTCGCCTACATCTATCGGTCCCAATTCCGTAAGCGGCCGGCGATGTATTACGGCCTACTGCTTCTGTTCACAATGGGGCTCGCCATCAGGGGGATCCTCACCTTTGGCGGCAACTTCTAGGAGGTCGCGATGCTGCTCGAGAACAAGAAACTCCTCATCACCGGGGTCCTCACCGATGACTCGATCGCCTGGCACGTTGCCAGGATTGCCCAGGAGGAGGGCGCCGAGATCGTCGTCACCGGATTCGGACGAGGTCTCCGCTTGACTGAGCGATCAGTGCAGCGGCTGCCCGAGCCGTGTCCCGTGCTGGAGCTCGACATCAACGATGCCGATCAGGTCTCGTCGCTGATGTCGGACCTGGGGGAGCGGTGGGGACGGGTAGACGGGGCCCTCCATGCCATTGCATTCGCCCCCGAGGACGCCCTCGGAGGCAACTTCCTCAACACCCCGCCCGAATCGGCGCAGACCGCCTTCATGACCTCGGCCTTCTCCTACAAGACACTGGCCGTCGGCCTCCTTCCGCTGATGACGGAGGGTGGGGCATTGGTCACTCTCGACTTCGACAATTCGCAGGCCTGGCCGGCTTACGACTGGATGGGTGTGGCCAAATCTGCCCTGCAGAGCGTGACCCGGTATCTGGCCCGTGACCTCGGGCCACACGGAGTCAGGGTCAATGCGGTGTCGGCAGGGCCACTTAGCACCGTCGCCGCCAAGTCGATCCCCGGCTTCGACGCCTTCGACAGGGTTTGGAAGGAGCGGGCACCGCTCTCCTGGGACGGATCGAACCCCGACCCGGTGGCCCGGATGGTGTGCGTGCTCCTCAGTGATTGGGCGCCGATGACCTCGGGTGAAGTGGTTCACGTCGACGGTGGGTTTCACGCCATCGCCTCCGGGGGCGAGCGCACCGACTAGCGGCTCTCGACCTTCTGCAGGGTACGCGCCAAGGGCAACTCGACGACGAAGGTGGCTCCGCCGCCTTCCGTGGCTTCCACTCGCACCGCCCCGTACATCACCTCGGCCAGGCTCTTGACGATGGAGAGACCGAGACCGGTCCCTCCCTTCGACCGGGTGTCGGACTGGTCGATCTGCGTGAACCGCTCGAAGACGCGCTCCCTCTCGTCGTCAGGGATGCCAGGCCCGTGGTCGACGACCGCGATCACAGCCTTGTTGGGACGCTCCCAGGCGTAGAGCTCGACCGGGCTCCCCACCGCGTACTTGGCGGCATTCTCCACCAGGTTGATCAAGATCCGGGTGAGATGGTCGCGGTCGGCCTCGACGATGAGGTCCGGGGGCTCGATGGTGAAAGTCGGTTCGATCGAGACGACCCGGTTCACCTCCTCGAAAGCCAGTTTGAGCGGCACCGGCTCGAGATGAACCGGTATGGCCCCCCGGTCGATCCGGGACACCACGAGCAGGTCGTCGATCAGACGCTGGAGCCGGCCAGCCTGACGACGGGCCGTGGACAGGAGCTGTTGCGCTGCGACCTGAGTCGGGGCCAGCTCGGGCCGGTTGACGGTGTCCAGCGAACCGATGATGGAGGTGAGTGGGGTGCGGAGCTCGTGGCTGACGGTCGACACGAAGTCGGTCTTCATCTGGGCCACCTCTTCCAGACGTCTCGTCATCTCTGCCTGCGCCTCGTAACGCCCGATCTGAGACAGAACGAGGCCGGCCGGAGCCGCCAACGAGCCGAGCTGGTCGAGCTGATCCTCATTGAAGGTGCCGACATACGGGTCGCCGACAATGATGGCGCCCACCCGCAGGTTCTCGACCTTCAGCGGTGCCACCAGGGCCTGGCGCAACCCCAGCTCCCTGAGGAGGACGTGGGCGTCGGTGTCCTGGTCGATGTCCCGGACGAAGAACGGGCGCCCCGACCGGTACACCTGGGCCACGATGGCGGGCGACGCCACATCGAGGACGATGGGGTCGGTCTCCAGGGGATACCCGTTGACCCAGATCGGGCTCATCACTTCGAGACGGTGACGCTCCGGGTTGTAGAGGAGGACCACGCCGACCTGGGCGTCCAGGTACTTGCAGATCGTGCCAACGAGATGAGGCACGATCTCGGCCAAAGACTCGGCCCGGGCCAGAGTGGCGCTCACTTCGTAGAGACGCTCGAAGTCGAGGCGCCGCTGGTCGATTTGGGTCTCACGTGATGCCGATCGAACCGCCTCTCGCTCGAATTCCAGACCGACAAGGGCGGTGGCGGCGGAGACCACGGCGACGGTCAGGACGGGAGCTACCAGATCAGGAATCGCGACGGTCCCTGCCTCGAAGGCGATGAAAGAGATCGCCAGCCCTATGAGGACGGTCATGAACGCATGGGCCCACCAGGTGAGGAGCAGGCCGGAAACGGCAGCGATCCCGTAGAGGATGGGGGTGGCGGTCGCCTCGAGCGGCTCGATCAAGGCAAAGGCGGTGATTCCGAGGATGAGACCGGTCAGCCAGGCAACGGCGATCCAGGGCGCGTATCGGGTGGCCATCGGCCGATCCCATCGGGTGGCGGTGGACACGACCAGCATGGCGGCAAGACCGGCCATCGGGATCCAGAAGCCGGGTTGCGTGAAGACCTGCTGGCGCACCGCCTGGGCGCCGATGATGATCAGGACTACCCAGGCCACGGCCGAGGCGCGACGAAGCAAAGAAGCCCGGAATCGGGCCATCGCCTGATGCGTCGTTGGTGTCATTCCGTCCATGTCACTGAATGGAAGCCTTCCGACTGTATTCTCGGCATTTCCGAACGAGGACTAGATACGTGGCTTTGCGCGCCCTCGCCGACGGCGCATTGTTCGCAGAGGCATATGGTGACGGATCGCCGCGCGTGCTGGCACTTCACGGCTGGGGGCGCCGCGGCAACGATTTCGCCGCATCATTGGCCAAATTCGACGCCCTGGCGATCGACCTCCCCGGATTTGGGGCGAGTCCCGCACCAAGGGAAGTTCTCGGGGCCGAAGGTTATGCGGGACTCGTTGCCCCCGTTCTCGACACATTCGAGTCGCCACCGATCGTGATCGGCCATTCATTCGGGGGCCGCATCGCCGTCTGTCTGGCCGCCGCCCATCCGGATCGAGTCGCTTCTCTGGTGATCAGCGGGTCGCCCCTGATCCGTCTCGGACCGCCAAAGAAACCCCCAGCCGGCTACCGGATGGTCCGATTGCTCAATCGCGCTCGCGTCGTCTCGGACGATCGGATGGAGGAGATCCGCCGCAGTCGTGGATCGGCCGACTACCGGGCGGCGAGCGGGGTCATGCGGGACATCCTCGTCCGGGTGGTCAACGAGACCTATGAGCCGCAATTGAAGATGCTGCGGAACCGGGTATTACTTCTCTGGGGGGAGAACGACCACGAGGTGCCGGTGCCGGTGGCGGAAAAGGCGCTTCGCATCATCAGACAAGCCGGTGGGACCGCTGAGCTCGAGGTGCTGGCCGGGGTGAGCCACCTGGTCCCGACCCAAGCCCCGCATGCCATCGCCCGGGTCCTGGCCGAGGAGCTTCGGTGGTGATCTGGGTCCTTCTCGCAGCGTGTCTCCTGGCCGGGATCCCTGCCGGGCTGCGCTGGCTGCGGGTGGCCCAACGCGAGCACTATCTCGCCGGTGCCGTGGCCATCTTCGCCGGCCGCTGGTGGACATCCGGACTCCCGAACGTGCTCCTCCTGGGGTTGGCGATGATGGGGCTCATCGGGTCGTGGTGGAGTGTCTGGTGGGCGTTTCTGGTGCCGTTGGCGCAAGTGGGCCCTATCGGGTTGTCGATCCGTGGCCGCACGTCGCCGCTCGCCTGGACGGCGCGGTTACGACGGGTGGCCATTGTCTCCGGGATCCTGATGCTCGCTGTATCCATAGGCGGTGCAGCCATCGAGTCTGGATTCTTCATCGCTCTTGGTCTCTTCCTCCTGCCGGCATTGATCGATATCGCCCTCCTCGTCCTCGGGCCTATCGAGCGGAGGGTGGGCAATCGGTGGGTCGATCAGGCATCCGCTCGTCTCGGATCCTCGGCGGCGAAGGTCGTGGCAATAACCGGTTCCTACGGCAAGACGACCACCAAGCAATACGCGTCGCATCTCCTCGCCGGAAGCTTTCGTACGGTGGCCAGCCCGGCCTCGTTCAACAATCGCATGGGTCTCGCCCGGGCCATCAACGAGCACCTCGTGCCCGGCACCGAGGTCTTCGTCGCCGAGATGGGGACCTACGGTCCAGGGGAGATCGAGGAGCTCACTCGATGGATCCGGCCGGACGTTGCGGCGATGGTCGCCATCGGCCCGGTCCACCTCGAGCGTTTCCGGACCCTGGAACGGATCGTCGCTGCCAAGTCTGAGATCCTCGACCGGGCCCGGGTCGGGGTGATCGCGGTTGACCACCCGCTTCTGGCCGGACTGGCCGCTGAGCGCGGAGACACGATGGAGGTGGTCACCGTTTCCGGGGATGGCGCGGACGCCCGGGTGACCGTTCATGAGGGTGTCATCCGGATCGACGGCACTGAGGTCGGGAAGGCCCCAGAGGACGTGTTCGCGGTGAATCTGGCCGCGGCCATCGGGATCGGGCTCGCCCTCGGCGTGGAACCAGGCGACATGGTTTCGCGGCTGGACGGGCTTCCCCGCCCAGAGCATCGACAAACCTTGTCCAGCTCGGAACGAGGGTTCACCGTCATCGATGACACTTTCAACTCGAACCCGGACGGGGCAAGGGTTGCCCTCGGCCTCCTCGAGAGGGTCGGAGATGGTGGGCGAAAGGTCGTGGTGACCCCGGGCATGGTCGAGCTCGGGCCGGATCAGTTCGCTCAGAACCTCAGTTTCGCCGCCGAATCGGCGGCCCTCGCCGACGACCTGCTCATCGTCGGCCGGACCAATCGTGGCGCATTGCTGGAAGGTTCCGCCAAGGGAGGTGCCGCGGTTACCGTCGTCACCAATCGCGAGGAGGCGGTCGATTGGGTCCGCCAGAACCTGGGCCCCGGAGACGCCGTCCTCTACGAGAACGATCTTCCTGACCACTACCCCTGAGGAGCGGAATGGCTAAACCGGCGATCATCTTCGGCGGCCCGTCCGACGAGCACGACATATCGATACTCACCGGTCTCCAGGTCACGCGCGCCCTCGGCGATGTCCACGCCATCTACTGGTCGAAGACGGGGGACTGGTTCGAGGTCGAACCCGAACTGGAGGCTGCGGAGTTCGCCGACGGTGTGCCCCGCCGCTCCCGCGAGCTGACCTTCGTCGCCGCTCCCGGCCAGGGTCTGATTCTCAAGAAGCGGCCGTTGGACATCGATGCCGTGATCATCGCCTGTCATGGCGGACCGGGGGAGGACGGCACCTTGCAAGGCCTTCTCGATCTCGTCGGTCTTCGTTACAGCGGCCCGGGTCAGGCTTCCTCGGCTCTGGGCATGGACAAGTTGGCTTTTGGGGCGGCGATGGCGGCGGCAGGCATGCCCACACTGCCTCGTGCCATGGTTGCCACCGGCGAGGAGCCGGCTCCGTCGTTCGAAGGGCCCTTCATTGTCAAGCCCCGTTTTGGTGGCTCCTCGATCGGCATCGAGGTCGCCGAGGACTGGCCGACCGTTCTCGCCTTGAAGAGACGTTCGACCTTCCTCGATCAGGGGGCGGTGGTCGAGCCATTCCTGGCGGCGAGCCGGGACCTCCAGGTGGCCGTGCGCACTTATCCCAAGTGGGAGCTGTCTGCGATCGAGGCCCCGGCCAGGGCATCCGATGGGATCTATTCATACGACCAGAAGTATCTCGCCTGGGGTGGTGAGGTCAGCTCCGGTCGGGAGTTGCCTGCCGTGCTCGAATCCGCGCTCGAAGAGGTGATTCGTCGTCTTTCAGTCCGGGTGACCGAGGTGGCCGGGCTCCGGGGGATAGCCCGTATCGACTACTTGGAGCGCGACGGCGAAATCGTCGTCAACGAGGTGAACACCATCCCGGGCTCGATGGGCGCGTATTTGTGGATCGACCCACTCATCGGCCGGGAGCAGTTGTTCCGTGATC
>JBEVIF010000240.1:0-5260 GCA_040510795.1 Acidimicrobiia bacterium | reverse complement strand
TCCATCCGTGTTCATGGAGGAACCGGTGGTGGTAGCCGCAGAGGAGGATCAGATTGTCCAGATCGGTGGGTCCTCCGTCGGCCCAATGTGTCTTGTGATGGGCATGTACGAAGTTTCTGCTGCCGCAGCCAGGGAACTGACAGCCTCCGTCTCGATGCCAGAGTTGGTGACGTAACCAGGCCGGGATCAACCGGGAACGACGGCCGATCCCCAACACTTTCCTGTGGTCATAGACAGTGCATTGGAGGATCGGATCACAGGACAGTCGGCGGGCGGTCTCATTGGCGATGACCGGTCCACCCTCGATCTCGGCCACCCCGGTTTCGGAACCTTCGACGAGAGATTCCAGGTCAGCGTGGACGACGATCTGAGTGGGAGCCGAACCGTTCTCATCACCGGTGGTGGAACAGAGTTCGACTAGACCGTCGGCCATCCGCTGTGGGTACGGATCGAACAATCCTGCTTCCGGGTTGACCGGAATCCGATCCGCCTTCTCCCGGATCGCAGATTCGACCAGGCTCATCTCTGCTCCGGGCAGGTCAGCGTTCAGATGGCCACGAATCCCGTCCAGGGTGTATTGGATCGACAACCACCGGTCCCGCCATGCCTCACGCTCATCAGCCGTAGACGGCGGATTCGCTCTCCTCGCCGCCCGGTCCAAAGCTGCGCTCGACAAACCCAAACACTGGGAAATCACCGCCTCCTCGGTATCTGCAGTGGCCAGTTTCGAAATCGAATCGGTCTGATCCAGCGACAACTCACCAGCTGCAAACCGGGAACGCAACACGGGCAGATCCTGGAGACGTCGGGCGACCCGGACCAGCTGG
Source organism: Acidimicrobiia bacterium (assembly GCA_040510795.1). GTDB lineage: Bacteria > Actinomycetota > Acidimicrobiia > Spongiisociales > ZC4RG35 > JARDZU01. The sequence continues at coordinate 4,433 of JBEVIF010000240.1, read as the reverse complement.
GATGCGGTGGAATGTCTCAGACCAAACCGGGCCGACACCCACTCCGGAAGATTCCGAGCACCATCCGCCGGAAACCGTTGACCCCGATCAGCATCGATCAACCATTCACAGATCTCGGCGTAGAAAACGGCCAGACCGGAGAACAAGTGACCCAACACCTGGTCCACCTGATCGTTCGAGAAACCCTCCCGTTCCATAGCCCAAACGTACGAACCGGGTGTGACAAATTCAGGTCAGAAATAGGCCATCCACAGGGAAAATCGAGAAACTTCCAAACCCCTATCGACCCTTCCATTCCGGGTCGCGCTTCTCGAGAAAGGCGACCAATCCCTCGGCGGCATCCTCTGTGCCGAGGGCGACAGATTGAGCCTCACCCTCCCAGGAGAGGGCATCGGCGAGCCCGATCTGGAAGCTGGCGTTGAGGGTCTGCTTGGCGAACATCTGGGCCACGGGCGCCCCGGCCAGGAAGCCATCGGCGATCTCAGTGACCCGATCTTCGAGGACATCCACCGGGACGACCTCGGTGACCAGCCCGATCCGCCGCGCCTCATCGGCCTCGACGATGCGCCCCGACAACGCCAGGTCCTTGGCCCGTTGCATGCCGACGATTCGTGGCAGCAGCCAGGACCCACCGAAGTCAACGGTCAGCCCTCTCCTCACGAAGATTTCGGAGAATCGGGCTCGCTCGGTGGCGACCACAACGTCACATCCGAGGGCGAGGTTCAAGCCGGCCCCGACTGCAACCCCATCGACCGCAGCGATGGCCGGCTTGGTCAACCGGTGCAGGGCCATGGCGGCGGCGGCAACCTCTTTCATACGTGAGTGACGATCCTCTACGGATTGGAGCCGATCCACCCGCGATGGGTCCAGGTCGGCGCCGGCGCAGAACTCCCCTCCCGCGCCGGTGACGACAAGCACCCGCTGCTCAGACCCCTCGAAATCGTCGAAGGCAATCCGCAGCTCAGGCCAGCCATCGAACGGGATGGCGTTCTTTCGATCGGGACGGTCGATCGTGAGCCATCGCACCAGTCCGCGATCGTCGGGATGCAACCAGCTCACCGCGATGACGGTAGACACCGCGAGGCGTGGTTACCGTTCCAGGCATGGGGTTCAACCCGTTTCGCGATCACGAAAAGAGCACCGCCGACATCGTCGCGGTGATAGTGGCGTTCGCGGCGATCTTCGCGGTCCTGGCGTGGGCGATCTTCTCGGGGTGACCGTCTCCCCGGTGCAGCCCTACGCGGCGCGCAAGGAGTACATCTGCCCCGGCTGCTCGATGATCATCCCTCCTGGCACGTTTCATCTGGTGGTCGTGCCCGACCACGAACCCGACCTACGCCGGCACTGGCATCACGGCTGCTGGCACAAGGAGATGCGTCGTCGGTTCGGCGCTCGGACCTAGTGCCGATGAGAGGCGACGCCTTCCTGCTCATCCATAGCCCGCTGCTCGGACCGTCCTGCTGGGGGCCCTTCGGGACCGTGGCCTCCAACGCCGGCCATCCGATCGCGATCCCCGACCTGACGAGCGCCGGCACCGCCGAACCACCACGCTGGGAGGCTCTCGTCGAAGCCGCAGTCCATGCCGGGGAAGATCTCGGATCGGAGCCAGTTGTGATCGGCCATTCGGGCGCCGGCGTGTTTCTGCCCGAGATCGCCCGTCGGCTTGGAGCAAGCGCAGTGCTCTTCATCGATGCCGTGGTGCCGCCCCTTCAGGGAGTGCACCGGACATCGCAGTCGCTGACACGACTGCTCGACGATCAGGTCGTCGACGGGAAGCTCCGTCGATGGATCGAATGGTGGCCGACGGAGACGGTCGCCGACTTGCTTCCTGAACCGGAAGACCTCTTACGCTTGTCGAGTGACATGCCAGTCGTGCCGAGGTCCTTCTACGACGAGGCAGTCCCTGTCCCCTCCGGATGGTCGGACCGCAACTGCGGCTATCTCCGGCTGAGCACGGCCTACGACGAGGAGTATGCCGAAGCCGGGAGACGGGGTTGGGCCCGTCTGCAGTTCGATGGGGATCATCTCAGCATCCTCACGCGGTCCGCCCCCGTCCTCTCCGCAGTGGAGGAGCTGATGACCGCCTTGTGAGCCCGTTCAGGCATCGCGACGGTGAAGACCCCACCAGGTGAGGAACAGACCGAGAGCGGTCCAGCCCAGCATGATGGCCAGAGCGTGGGGCAGCGATAGACCGGTACCGGGGACGAGCGCACCAAACGCACCTCCGATGTCGATCTGGAAAAGGGCGCTGCTGGCCGCTGACAGCGACACGGTTTCCCAAGGTCCCCAGAGGCCGAGGATCGGGTCGATGAAGTAAAGAGCGAGGGCGGCGCCGATCGCAGGTCCGACTGATCGGAGCTGAGCTACGGCGCCGAGGCCAATTGCGGTCCACGCCAGCTCGATCAGTCCAACCTTCCACACCAGGTTCAGCCATTCATCGACCCCCGGGCCTCCCTCTCCCGGCACAGCGATCGCGGTCAAGATCGACCAGCCGGCGATGCCGGCGGCAATCGCCAGCAGCGAAGCGACCGCCAGGACCACGAAGCGGGCGGAGATCTGGCTGACCTGACGCGGATCCCTCGTCAGCGCGGTGGCCCACACCGTGCTCCCGAATTCGCTCCCCAGCATGACCACCGCCAGGATCAGGGGGAACCAGGTCTGCCCTGCAACCTGTCGGGCGCCAAAGATGTAGGCCACGGGCTTTTCCAAGATCGGCACCCCCTGGGCCAGCTCGGGTGCGATCTGGGCGAAGATCAACAGAAAGAAAGCGAGCAGCCCGACCAGGGCGGCCAGGATGATCACCATCATGTAGTAGAGCCGCCGACGGCTCAGCTTCAGATACTCGGCATGAAGGAGACTCACTGATCCTCCTCACCGGTCATACCGAGGAACACGGACTCCAGAGTCGACCGGGCCGGCCTGACCTCCTTGGGAAAGATGCCCGCCTCGGCCAGCACCCTGACCACCCTGCTCCCGTCGTTCTCCTCGACCATCAGCCCACCGCCGTCCTGCCTCACGCCTATTCCGGCTGCCGACAGGGCTGCCATGGCGGCAGCCGCTCCGTCGGTGACAACCCGCGTCGCGCCACCAGAGAGCATCTCCTCCAGAGGGCCTTCTGTGACCAGCTTCCCGTGGTTCAGGACCACCACGTAGTCGGCGAGGGCCTCGATATCCGCCAGGTCATGGCTCGAGACGACAACGGTCTGGCCGCTATCGGCAATCTCACGGAGACGTGCCCGGAAAGCCATCTGCCCGGCAGGGTCGAGACCGTCGAGGGGCTCATCGAGAAGCAGGAGCTCAGGATCTCCGATCAGCGCAGCGCCCAAAGCGAGACGCTGCCGCATCCCTTTGGAGTATTCGTCGATCTTTCGCCCGGCGTCGGCCTGTAGGCCGACGAATTCGAGGATCTCATCGATGCGGGCGTGGCCGAAGCCGAGCTGGTCGGCCGCCACCTGGAGGTTGACCCGCCCGGTGAGTGCCCTGATCAGACCCGGCTCCTCGATGATGGCGCCGATCTTCTTCGTCACCTCGACCAGGCCACGCGGGATCTCCTGACCGAGGACGACAATGCTCCCGGCGTCGGTCCTCGTGAGACCCAGAAGCGACCGGAAGAGGGTCGTCTTGCCCGCCCCGTTGGGCCCGAGCAACCCCGTTATCGCTCCCGAGGGCACCACGCAACCGAATCCGTCGAGCGCGGTGGTCGACCTGTAACGCTTGACCAGGCCCTCGATCTTGATCGCAGGATCGGCGAGGTTCACGTGACGGGGTGATCAAGCGACATGGCCGGGCAGTCAACCACAGCCCGGAACCCAGTGAATCACCACGTCATCGGGCCCGATCCGGACACCAAGAAAGTCGACTCGAGAAGCACCTGCCGCCGCTGCCAGACGTGTGACGCGTCGTCGCTTGCCAGGGCCGATGGCATCGATTGGGTCTCCATCGGAGGTGATGGCTCTCACCTCGACGACAACGCGTTGTCCCCGATCCAGGGCCAGGAGGTCGAGCTCACCGCGACCGACTTTGAGATTGCGACCAACGAGATCGAGCCCATGGCCGGTTAGGAATCTGGCGGCTATCCGCTCGCCTGTCGCCCCCACTACCGCCCGATCTGTCAGATCGAGATCTCTTGCTTCTCCAGCTCTTCGACGTTCACGTCGCGGAATGTCATGACCTTGACGTGCTCCAGGAATCGGGCTGGTCGGAACATGTCCCATACCCATGCGTCTTTCATCTCGACCTCGAAGAAGACCGATCCATTGGCCTCGCGCACCTGGAGGTCAACATGATTGGCGAGGTAGAAGCGGCGCTCGGTCTCCACGACATACCGGAACATCGGAAGGACGTCGTGATACTCCTTGTAGATCTTGAGCTCAACCTCGGATTCGTACCGCTCCAGGTCTTCTTCCATGCTCTCCTCTTCACACAGGCCGACA
>JBEVIF010000239.1:0-3009 GCA_040510795.1 Acidimicrobiia bacterium | reverse complement strand
GAATTTGGTAGGCGCGGATTAGCCCCATGGCAACCAGCCGGGGAAGACGCACAACCGTATCGGCCACTCCCCTCATACCCGGCTCTTCTCCTCGATGGCGCCCCGGAGATCGGCGACGAGTTGGCGGTACGGGAGGGCAAGGGCCTCGACTGAAATGATCACCACCACATCCGTCCTCGTCGGCAAATCCAACTCCAAAAGGGCCGCCCGCACCCGTCGCCGGGCACGGTTGCGCCGAACCGCATCGCCAATACCCCGGCCGGCGACCAAACCCACCCTGGTGTGCTCGGTGGCGCCAGGGGCGGCAACCACCGTGACCGGGCCCCGCTTGCGACGCCGACCGGAGTCGAGAACCCGCCGGTAGTCGTGGCGAGCGGGGAGCGAAGGGTAGGGCCGCCGTCGCTCAGGCGGCGAGTCGCTTGCGGCCCTTGTCACGCCGGTTCTTCAGGATCGAGCGCCCGGCGCGGGTATGCATGCGGTGACGGAAGCCGTGCCGCCTCTTGCGGCGTCGGACCTTTGGCTGGTAAGTCCTCTTCATGGAAAGCCCGGGGGAGGGGGGATCGGGGACCGCGAGGTTACGGAACGGGTCGTGTCATTGTCAAAGACGGCGGCGTTGAGCAGGCTCGCGAGAAATGCCCCTAGGTCGCGAAATGAGGCTTCCGCACGATATTGGCTCAGCCGGGCTCGCCACAGCCGCCACGGGTCGCACCGACCAGGCATTTCGCCATCGTTCCTCGGCCGTTCACCATCTGTAAACCGGATTTTGTCGCTCTTGAGCGCCTCCGCCGACGCTACCTAGACTCGCCGCTCTTCGATTCATTCGGAGGCACTTCCCCAAAGGTTGGCGGGGATTCCGTCGGCCGGAGAGCCTCGGGTCCGGTTCTCCACAGCGTGTGGATATGTATGTGGACATTCGCGGGCCGGGTGTCCGGGAGGGAGACGGCAATGGCGGAAAATGCTCCGCCGGGTGAGGGCTGGAACCTGTTCCAGGACATCCTCAAGGCAAATGTCACACCCATCACCTGGCAGACGTGGCTCCGACCGCTGCGAAGCGGAGACAGCTCGCAAGAGGCGGTTACGGTCCTGGCACCCACCGATTTCCACCTGCGCTGGCTGGTCGAGAAGTACGGCGACCTGCTCGAGGAGGCTGTTGCCGCCAGCTACGGCCCGGCGGTCGCACTCCACCTTGAAGCGGACCCCGAGTCGCTGCGAGCTGCCGATCTCGACCTCGACGAGGCGGCGGACTCCGATCCGGCGATGTTGCTACCGGCAGCGATCAACGGCAACGGCCCCCTGCCGGTGAGCGGTTGTCGGCTCGTCGGGAAGTATCGATTCGAAAGCTTCGTCGTCGGGCCCTCCAATCGGTTCGCCCATGCCGCGTCGATGGCGGTGGCCGAACAACCAGGCAGCCACTACAACCCGCTCTTCATCGTCGGTGGCGCCGGGCTGGGGAAGACGCACCTGTTGAACGCGGTAGGACACGCTGCGCTCGAGCTATATCCAGGATGTGTCGTCCGCTATGTGTCCTCAGAGAACTTCTTCAACGAGTTCATAGACGGGATCCGCCGCAAGAGGATGGACGAGTTCAAGCACCGTTACCGAACCACCGACGTGCTCCTTCTCGACGATGTCCAGTTCTTCGAAGGCAAGGAGCAGATCCTCGAGGAGTTCTTCCACACCTTCAACAGCCTCTATGAGTCGGGGAAGCAGATGGTCCTCAGCTCGGACCGAGCGCCGCGTCACCTGGCGACGCTCGAGGACCGATTGCGCAGCCGATTCGAGTGGGGTCTCGTCACCGACATCCAGCCCCCCGATGTCGAGACCCGGCTCGCCATCCTCCGCAAGAACCTGGAACACTCGCCCCACGCCGTCCCCGAGGATGTTCTGCTCTTCATCGCCGAGCACGTTCCCGACAACGTGCGCGAGCTCGAGGGGGCGCTCACCAGAGTCACTGCCTACGCGGTGCTCACGGGAGAGCGCATCGACCTGGAAATGGCGAGAGACGTCCTTCAAGATCTGATTCCAACCGCCGAAGCTCGACCGCTTTCGCCAGAGGACATCATCTCGACGTCGGCCGCCTCTTACGGGTACACCCCTGCTGATCTCATCGGCCCGAGCAGGCGTCAGCCTTTGGTGACGGCCCGGCAGGTCGCGATGTACCTCTGCAGAGAGCTCACCAACCTCTCCCTTCCCAAGGTTGGGGCCCTCTTTGGCGGCAGGGACCACACAACGGTCCTCTACGCGGTCGAGAAGGTCAAACGGCTCATCCAAACCGACCGAGACATATTCGAGCGGGTCACGGCCTTGTCCCAGCTCCTGAGGACAACATGACGGCTGTCCCCACCCAGGCCGTGCAGACTGCTTCACCTGGGGATAGCGGGAGCACGGCCTCACACCCTCTGGTGGAGAGAATCTCCGCTACAGCAATGACCATTAGGGGGTTCTCCACCTATCCACAGCCGCCTACGACTACTACTACGGTTCGAGAAAGACATCAGCAGAAGCAGGGAAGGAACCAGGGTGCGTATCAGAGCCGAGCGTGATGACCTCGCCGACGTGTTCGCCAGGGCCAACAGGGCAGTGGGCACTCGGTCGGCTTTGCCGATACTCCAGGGCCTGTTGTGCGAGGCCGTGGGTTCCACCTTGCGGGTCACCGGGACCGATCTCGAGATGACCGTGCGGACCTCGACCGAGGTGGAGGTCCGGGAAGAGGGCAGGGTGGTGATCCAGGCGAAGCTGGCTGCCGAGGCGGTCCGCAAGATGCCCGCCGGGGCGATCACCCTCGGGATGGCCGATGGGGAGGTGGAGATCACCGGCAACGGCCCCCGATTCAGCCTCCGTCAAATGGCGGTCGACGACTTCCCCACCGTGGGAGACGAGACGGCCGGGTCCGGTCTGAGCGTTGACGGCGACGCCATCGCGGCAGCGATTGCACAGGTGGCGGTGGCGGCATCCTCCGACGCCGCCCGGCCTCTGCTCACCGGCGTTCTATTCGAGGCGGGGGAAGAT
>JBEVIF010000238.1:0-5377 GCA_040510795.1 Acidimicrobiia bacterium | reverse complement strand
TCGCATCGCCTCCCGTCGTCTCGACGGGTTGTTACGCAAATAGCCGCCACTGCGCCACCGGGGTGATCGCAGGCGGTCGCCGATAGGCTCGACTGCTCATGCTCGACCTGTCTTTCCCCCTCCATTCCCCCCGGGGGGCCCGGCTCAACACCAACGGCTGGCTCCAGGAGGCAGCGCTGCGGTGTCTCCTCAACAACCTCGACCCTGACGTGGCCGAGGACCCGGAGCAGCTGATCGTCTACGGCGGCCGGGGCAAGGCAGCCCGCGACCTGGGGGCGCTGCACGCCATCGTTCGGACACTCGAGCGCTTAGGGAACGACGAGACGCTCCTGGTGCAATCGGGCAAGCCAGTCGGGGTGTTCCGTACCCATGAGATGGCTCCGCGGGTGCTCATCGCCAACAGCCTCCTCGTCCCACGGTGGGCGACCCTGGAGCAGTTCTGGGAGCTGGAGGCGGCAGGTCTGACCATGTACGGGCAGATGACTGCCGGGTCCTGGATCTACATCGGGACCCAGGGCATCCTCCAGGGGACCTATCAGACCTTCGCCGCGATCGCCGAGCAACGCTTCGGCGGCACCTTGGCCGGCACACTCACCCTCACCGCCGGGCTCGGAGGCATGGGGGGCGCTCAGCCGCTTGCGATCACCATGAACGGCGGCGTCGCCCTCTGTGTCGAGGTCGACCCGCAGCGGATCGAACGCCGGTTGGAGACCGGCTACCTCGACGAGAGCTACGTGGAGACGGAGGAGGGGGTGTCCCGCGCCCTCGAGGCAAAACGAAATCGCGAGGCGGTTTCGATCGGCCTGCTCGGCAATGCTGCAGATCTGTTCCCCCGATTGCTCGCAATGGGTCTCGACGTCGACATCGTGACGGACCAGACCTCGGCACACGACCCGCTGTACGGGTACATCCCGGTCGGATACGACGTGGACGAAGCCCGCCGGCTCCGCGAAGACGACCCCGACACCTATGTCAAGTCGGCCCGGGAGTCGATGGCGACTCACTGCGAGGCGATGGTCGGGTTCCAGTCCTCGGGTGTCGAGACATTCGACTATGGCAACAACCTGAGGGGTGAAGCGGCGACCGCAGGCTTCGCCGACGCCTTCTCCTATCCCGGATTCGTCCCGGCCTACATCCGGCCCCTTTTCTGCGAGGGCTCGGGGCCGTTCCGCTGGGTGGCCCTCAGCGGCGATCCGGCCGACATCGCGGTCACCGACCGGGCCATCGCCGAGCTTTTCCCCGACAACGACTCACTCCATCGCTGGATGCGGATGGCATCCGAGAAGGTCAATTTTCAAGGTCTCCCCGCCCGGATCTGCTGGCTCTCCTACGGCGAGCGCCACCTGGCCGGTCTCCGGTTCAACGATCTCGTCGCCGCGGGCGATATCTCCGCTCCGATCGTCATCGGCCGGGATCATCTCGACTCGGGATCCGTCGCTTCCCCCTATCGGGAAACGGAGGCGATGGCCGACGGGTCGGACGCCATCGCCGACTGGCCCATCCTCAACGCGATGCTCAATGTCTCCTCCGGGGCGGCGTGGGTGGCCGTCCATCATGGCGGCGGCGTGGGAATCGGGAACTCGATCCATGCCGGGGCTCAAGTCGTCGCCGACGGCACTGAGCAGGGCGCTCTGCGAGTGGAGCGGGTGCTCACCAACGACCCCGGCACCGGAGTCATGCGTCATGCTGATGCCGGCTACGACATCGCTCGCCGCGTGGCACGTGAGCGGGGCGTCGACATCCCGATGCTCTGAAACCGTTTAGGGATCGCAACCGGAGCACCTATACGCTGATCCCCAATGCCGATCAATGACCCACACTGGCCGCGCGCCGATGTCTGGCTCGCCCAGGAGCATCCCGACCCGGAGATCCTGGTGGTCGGTGTGCCTTCGTCCCGTGCCTCGTTGTCGCCATCGCGGGCCGACTTGAGCCCGCTCGAAGTCCGTGATCGACTCAGCCGTTTCTCCACCTTCCACGGCGAATGGGGAGTCGATTTCGGTGGTGTCACCGTCCGTGACGAGGGCAATTGGGCGGTCTCCGACCTCGATATGCATCGCATGCCGGAGATGGTCGAGAACCTGGCCGCCAAGCTGGACCGGAGCCTGTTGAGCATCTACCTCGGTGGGGACAACGCCATTACCCGCCCTCTGGCCAGATCTTTGTCCGGCGACCGGAGCCGGATCGGGCTGATCACCTTCGATGCTCATCACGACGTCCGCACCCTCGATCTCGGTCCAACCAACGGGACCCCGGTTCGCGGGCTCATCGACGAGGACGGTCTGCCAGGTGAGAACGTGGCGCAGATCGGCATCCACTCTTTTTCCAACTCCGCCGAGTACCGCGCGTATTGCGACGAGCAGGGGATCACGGTCCTGACCGTCGACGATGTCTCACAACGCGGCATCGGATCGGTGGTGGAGGACGCCCTTACGGTGGTGGCGGTGAAGACCGACGCGGTCCTTGTCGATGTCGACATCGACGTGCTCGACCGCGCCTATGCGCCCGGCTGCCCCGGGGCCAGGCCAGGAGGGCTCACGGTGCGCGATCTGGCCGAGGGGGTGCGCCGGTGTGCCCGCAATCCCAAAGTGGCCTCGATCGATCTCGTCGAGGTCGACCCGGAGGCCGATCGGGACGGGCTCACTCTCGATGCCATGGCCCACCTCATGCTCTCGGCCGTCGCCGGCTACGCCGAGCGCGAATAGCGCGAACCGCGGGGGTACGCAATGCCGCATTTGGCTCTACCCCGACCCCCGTAGTGTGCGCAAGAGAAAAGCTCGATTGTCGGTGATCGATCGGTCCTAACTCTGCACATCAACAGTGACGGCGAATGCCGCGTTGTGGTCTTCGCCATACTCGAATCTGAGATTCAGTACGTACGAGCCGCCCTCTGACGGGGACTCGACTATCTCCCAGCGTCCAGGCGCGACCTTGCTCGCATCAGCGACAAATCGATCCGCGCCATCGGCCACGTTCCAGACTGCTTCGAATTGCGCTGCATCGAAACCAGGAGCAAGGACTCGGAGAGGACTCCCGGCCTCCTTGGTCACGACAGCGTCCTCGAGCCCTTCGAAGAAGCCGTCACTTACCACCCCATCGCCGTCACCCGAACAAGGCCCAGCGGATACCCACCCCAACACGGCAGCGACTTCATGATCATTGGCTTGGACCGTCACGCTCGTGTCGGAAGCCACATCACCAGAAGCGGATACGCACGGGAATTCGGCCCGCGTGGACACAGTCGTGAGCTCGGTCGACGGTGATGGGTCAGTCGTCGGCGTACATGCCGCGACAGCTAGGACAAGCACCGCCACGTACTTCATGACCCAGATTGTGCTCGATGGCCCGCCCCAAGACCCACGCATATAACGGCAGAGAGTGAGGTGCTGGTCGAGTGCGACAGGGATCAGCCCCCACTGATCACCTGTTCCGCCTCTCGGCCCAGGCGATCGCCTTCGCGATGGTCGAGGAAGCCGTGGGGGAGGCGGACCGGTCGGGGGCCGTGGGAATGGCCGCGCACCATGTGGTTTGCCTCCTCGGGGAAGGGAATGTCCTGGTCCCAATCGGCCAGAAGACTCTCGAGTTGGTCCAACGACTCCACCCTGGCCAGGGCATCGCGCATCTGTGGTCCGGCCGGGAACCCCTTGAGGTACCACGAGGGGTGCTTACGAAACAGTGCGATCCCGACCCGCTCGCCGAAATGGTCGACCAGCAGGCCTGCGTGCCGGACCATGACCCGAGCCACCTCACCCGAGTCGGGTGGAGTCTGATCCGGGCGGCCGGTCATCGCGTCGACCAGATCCCGGAACAACCAGGGCCGCCCCAGGCACCCCCTGCCCACCACCACACCATCACATCCGGTCCGCGTCATCATTTCGATCGCATCGGCGGCGGTCCAGATGTCGCCATTGCCCAGCACCGGGATCGAGGTAACTGCCTCTTTCAGCCTGCCTATGGCATCCCAATCGGCGCTGCCTGAATAGAGCTGACGGGCCGTCCTCGCATGGAGCGCCACTGCTGACGCCCCCTCCTCTTCGGCCGTGAGCCCGGTCTCGAGATATGTGAGGTGGTCGTCGTCGATCCCCTTGCGAAATTTCACCGTCACCGGGACCGACCTGGCATTGGACACCGCAGCGGCCACAATCGATCGGAACAGATCGCGCTTCCACGGAAGAGCTGCGCCGCCGCCGTGCCGCGTGACCTTCCCCATCGGGCAGCCGAAGTTCATGTCGATGTGGTCGACCTGCTGGACTTCGACCAAATAGGAAACGGCTTCCCCGAGGGACCCGGGGTCGGTGCCGTAGAGCTGGATCGAGCGGGGGGTCTCGTCCGAGGCGAAGCTGGCCAACTGGCGTGTCTTATCGTCTCCTTCGACGAGTCCGCGGGCGCCGATCATCTCGGACACGTAGAGACCTGCCCCGTACTCGCGGCACAGACGCCGGAATGGGGCGTTGGTGATCCCGGCCATCGGGGCGAGCACGACGGGTGGATCGACGGTGAGGGGGCCGATGCGGAGCATCGCAGCAGATTCTAGAACTCGGTGGAGTTGATGTTTTGCAGGCGGACCTGGCCCCGGGCGACGAGCTTCCCGTCCTCCTCGCGCGTGACGGCCACCTGCCAAAGCTGCTGGGTGCGGCCCCGGTGAATGGGTGTCGCCGAGCCGATCAGAACGCCCTCGGTGGTCGCTCGGATGAAATCGGTCTGATTGGACACACCGACGCAACCGGCCATGCCGTTCTGAATCGCCCACAAGGCGGCACCGGATGAAGCAAGGGTCTCGATCAAGGTGCAATAGACCCCTCCGTGGACCACGCCGTAAGGCTGATGGTGTATGTCCTCGATCACCAATCGGCCCTCACATGAGTCCGGGGAGGCATCGGTGAGCTCGATGCCGGTGTGACCGACATAGGTGGGGCGATCGAGGAACGGGTTCTCCATCAGGCGCCACAACCGGATGAGATCCTGAGTGCCGGCCCTCCATCCCCGTACTCCCACACCTCCACGCCGATCCCCTCGTAGTAAGCAGCGGTCAGGACGATCTCCATCCTGGCGTTTCCATTCAGATCCGCTACCGCGCCAACCGAGTAGGAGTTCATGAATGGGCCGTCGGCGGTGACGATCACCGACTCGCCCAGGATGTCTGTCTGCACGTCCCCGCCAACCGTCCGTCTCACGAAGGCGATCGAATAGTCGCCGTCCTGGGCCACTAGTCCCTCGCTGACATCCTCGGCCACGACCAAGACCTCGTTGACTCCGTCTCCCTCGAGATCGACCTGGACGATCTGTTTCATCGCAGGATCGGGCACATCGAGGCCACGCTCGGCCAGAAGCTCGGCGGCGAAGGCGGAGTATGTGCCGTCATCCTCGATCTGTTCGACCA
>JBEVIF010000237.1:0-3293 GCA_040510795.1 Acidimicrobiia bacterium | reverse complement strand
AGAGGCAGCCATTCGAAATCCCAGTCGTCGGGGTCATCGCCGACGTCCTGCCACCATTCGACTATCTCGGCGTGGCCGTGCTGTTCACCGTGCGCAGTCTGAGGGTCGTAGACCGCGTCCGGAGTGAACAGGGCCATGATGTCGTGGTCGTCGTTGGTGGTCCAGGCCTCGATGTAGGCCTCCATCCAATCGTCGAGCCGCTCGCTCATCCCAGGTCCCGACCGACGACCAACGGCTCCTCGGAAATCACCTCGAAGCCGAATCGTGAGAACAAATCGAGTGTCCCGTGGAACGCCCTCGCTTCGTCCTTTGCCTCCCTGACCGGGTACGCCTCGAGCCGACGAAACCCATTGTCAGTGAAGTGGTTCACCACTCCATCGAGCAGGCGGGTTGCGATCCCGTGCCCTCGGTACGGAGGGGCGATGACGAAGCAAACGATGGAGACAACTTCCTCGTCGACACCGGTGGCGAGGCCGGGGAGCTCCGCCCGTGGAGTCGCGTTGCACCACCCGACCACCTTGTCTCCAGAATAGGCCAACATTCCCGTCGTCTCCCCGGTCTCGATCCGGTGCTGCTGAGCGTCGCGGTTCTCCTGCCAGGTCTCCTGGCCCCAATTCTCATTGGTCCTTCCGCCCCGCGGGTAGAACATGCAATAGCAGGCACCCCACCACGGATTGTCGGGGAATGCATCCGTGTCGAAGAACTCGATCGCATCTGTCGCCGAATCTGGGCCCATCGGGAGGATCTCCACCTCACCGATAGTCGCCAGTCGCTCGGTGGGATCGCTGGAGCGATCCTCGGACTCGAGATAGTTCCGGATACTGGCCAGGGTCTCTCCGAACTCGGGATGCGCCTCGTCGAAATGGGCCTTCACCGGGCCAATCAACGACTCGGTGTCCTCGGCGGCGATGACAGCCTCACAGTCACAGGTCATTGTCCTCGTCATGAGCACGGCAACGTACCCGTGGTGACCAGTCCGCGATACCAGTCGAAGCTCCGTTTGGGCGAACGATCGAGCGTTTCGCGATCCACCCAGACCAGACCGAACTTCTGTGAGAAGCCCTCGACCCATTCCAGGTTGTCCATGAAGCTCCACACAAAGTAGCCATCGACAGGCACCTGTTCGGCTCGAGCCTCGGCTATGGCCCCCACGTGCGATCTCAAGTAATCGATTCGTCGGCGGTCGTCGATTACCCCGTTCGCATCGGGCCCGTCGGAGTAGCTGGCGCCGTTCTCGGTGACGAGGATCGAACGTGGTTCGTATGACTCGTTCAGGTATCGGAGGTAGCGGTTCAGACCGTCGGGGTCGACCTTCCATCCCATATCCGTGTGACCCCGTCGTGGATCGGTGCCCGGCGGTGGTCCCGATTCAGCGGGCTCATCGTCACCGGCTGCGATGGTCACGGTCGTGTAGTAGTTGAGCCCGAGGAAGTCGATCGGGATGGCGATCGTCTCCATGTCACCTTTTGCGATGACCCCAGGACCTATTCGGCCTCGATCCACGTAGACCCTCATCACGTCATCGGGATACCCGCGGCCGAACACCGGGTCGAAGAACCAACGGTTGCGAGCGCCGTCGTAGTACCGGGTTGCGGCCCGGTCCTCATCGGAATCGGACGCGGGCTCGGCCGGGCGGCAATCTATTCCGATCCCAACTTTGGCGTCCGTCACCACACCACGAATCTCCTCCACGGCCTGCCCGTGCGACAAAAGGAGGTGGTGGCCGACGGTGATCGCAGTGGGCCAGTCGGAGATGCCGGGGGCGAACACTCCATCCCGGTGGCCCAGCATGGTCGTCACCCAAGGCTCGTTCTGAGTGATCCAGTGGGTGGCGTGCTCCCCGAGGGCACCGGCCACCACGCACGCATAACGGGCGAAAGCGTCGACCGTGCTCCGCTTGGCCCATCCACCTTTGTCCTGCAGCGCCTGCGGCAGGTCCCAGTGATACAGCGTCACGTAGGGCGCTATCCCACGGGCCCGCAACCCCGCGACGAGACGCCGGTAAAAGTCGAGACCGGCCTGATTCACCCTTCCATCGCCGTCGGGGATTACCCGCGGCCACGAGATCGAGAAACGGTAAGCAGAGACCCCGAGGTCGGCGAGGAGGTCGAGATCCTCTCCCATGCGATGGAAGTGGTCGCAGGCGATGTCACCGGGATCACGGAGACGCCCCAGGTCTGAGAAGCGATCCCATATCGAGTCGCCCTTTCCGTGCTCGTGCCGGCCACCCTCGATCTGATACGCGGCAGTACCGACACCCCAGGCGAAATCGTCGGGAAAGCTCGCGTCGGATTCCGTGTTGTCGTTCAGACCCCGGGAAGTCTGCCGGTCAGACGCTGGCGCCTACCTTCTGCTCCGAGCCGACCCTGATCCCGCTCTTCGGGTCGAAGAAATGGAGCTTGGCGCAGTCGACGATGAGGTCGATCTGGTCACCGCGGGAGACCTTGGCATCCGGACTAACCCTGGCGATGAAATTCGTCGTGTCACCGAGCGAGGACACGTCCTGTCCGGTGTCGGCCAGCAGTTCCTCGATGTCGGGAGTCACCACCGGGGGCCGATCTACTGTGAAGTGGACATAGGTCTCGGCGCCGAGCATCTCGGTCACCTCCACCTTCGCCTTCAGGGTCCGGTCCGGGTCAGGGCCCTTGACCGCGGCGGCCTCGAGAGAATTGGGCCGTACCCCGACGACCAGCTCCTCGCCCATCCTGTTCTCGATTCCGGGATGCGACTCGAGAGCGCGCTGGTCGACCTTCAAATCGGCATTGGGGAGTTTCACCCAAACGGCGTCACCTATGTTCTCCAGCCGGCCGTAGCTGAGGTTCATGGCCGGGCTGCCGATGAATCCGGCGACGAAGAGATTGTTGGGGTGGTCGAAGAGGTCAGTGGGGCGGCCGACCTGTTGCAGGTTCCATGGCCTGGCGGATGACACGGGCCGGAGCACAGCGACACGATCACCGAGGGTCATCGCCTCGACCTGGTCGTGGGTGACATACACGGTGGTCGTCTCGAGACGGCTGTGGAGACGCTCCAGCTCGGCGCGCATCTGCACTCGCAATTTTGCATCGAGGTTGGACAGCGGCTCGTCCATGAGGAAAGCGGCCGGCTCGCGCACGATCGCTCGCCCCATGGCGACCCGCTGTCGCTGCCCACCGGAAAGGGCCTTGGGCTTGCGCTGCAGGTATTCCTTGATCTCGAGGATGTCGGCGGCCTCATGGACCCGGCGCTGGATCTCGTCCTTGGAGAACTTCCTCAGCTTGAGACCGAAGGCCATGTTGTCGTAGACAGACATGTGG
>JBEVIF010000236.1:0-12493 GCA_040510795.1 Acidimicrobiia bacterium | reverse complement strand
TCACGGTGACCCGGTCCAGACCGGCAGCCGCCAAGGACCGCGCCTTCCGGGTCAAGAGCGAGGCATTGGTGGTCAGAGTGAGGTCGTCGACTCCGTCGATTGCCTCGAGCATGCCGATGAGTTTCTCCAGGTCCTTGCGGAGCAGTGGCTCGCCCCCCGTGATTCTCACCTTGGTCACACCTCGGTCGACGAAGAGGCCGACCAGATGCCCGATCTCCTCGAAGCTCAGCAACTGGTCGCGAGGCAAGAACTCATGGTCCTTGCCGAACAACTCCTTGGGCATGCAGTACGTACATCGGAAGTTGCAGCGGTCGGTGACCGAGATGCGTAGGTCACGAACCGGGCGTTGAAATCGATCGACGAGGGCACTCATCCGGGCCAAGGTTATTGGAGGGCCGAGCAAAGCGAGCCGAACAATTCCCCTACGAAGAAATCCCCGTTCTACAACGCATCGCCACGCACGCAGTATGTACGGTTGTAAACGTTTTCGACATCGTTATCAAGAACGATTACAGGTGCGATGAGAAAAGCCCAGGATCGGATCACCATCGGGGATGTCGCCGCCGAGGCCGGAGTGTCGATTGCCACCGTGTCGCGGGTGGTCAACGGCCGCTACGGCGTGGCTCCCGACACCTCCTCCCGGGTAAAGGCGGTCATCGACGACCTGGGCTACGAGTCGAGCCTGGTGGCGAGGAGCCTGCGCAGCCATCGGACCAGTGTCATCGGGATCATCGTCCCCGACCTCGAGCCGTTCAGCACCGAGCTGCTCAAGGGCGCCGCCCGGGCGATTCACTCCACGGGCTATGAGCTGATCGTTTGCGCCGGTGATGGACATGTCGGCGCACAGGTGGGTTGGGAACGACGCTACCTATCCCGGCTCAACGGCACCCTGGCTGATGGAACCCTGCTCGTGACCCCCACCGTGGTCGACGTCGCTCACAACGCGCCAGTAGTCGTCGTCGACCCGCACGCCGGCGCCTCTCCCCTGCCGACTGTCGCATCCCAGAATCTGGAGGGAGCCATGACGGCAACCGACTACTTGATCGGGCTGGGCCACCGTCGGATCGGGTTCATTGCCGGCCGTCCCGACCTGGAGTCGGCCCGTCTTCGCGAGCAGGGCTACCTCAAGGCGCTGGAGCGGTCCGGGATCAGGTTCGACCCTGGACTGGTCCGGGTCGGGGAGTACACCCGCGAAGCCACGGAGGGCCCGGCCCATGAGCTGCTCGAGATGAGCGATCCCCCGACTGCGATCTTCGCCGCCAACGACGTGTCGGCCATCGCCACGATGGATGTCGCGCAGTCCCTCGGGCTCTCGGTGCCGGACGATCTGTCGGTGATCGGCTTCGACAACATCCTCGAGTCGGCCCTTTCCTCGCCTTCACTGACCACGATCGACCAGTCGATCCAGGAGATGGGCTACGAGGCCACGCGCCTCCTCGTAGAGCTCATCGATGAGCCGGACCAGGAACCGGCTCACCTGACCCTTCCCACCGAGCTGGTGGTCCGGCAGTCATGCCGGGCCGTGACCGTATAGACGGAATCCGAGGAGGAGGAACAAGCCCAGACCTGACTGAAAACGTTTACAACGACGGAGGCAAGCGAAGGAGGAACATGTGAAACCGGTGAGACGATCCATGGCGATTCTCGCCATCCTGGCCCTGGTCCTGGCCGCCTGTGGCGGTGGAGGGACCGGCGAGGACGCGACCACTACTACCGGCGGCGCGGTGACCGAGACGACGGCGGCCGAGGCGGCGACCACAACAGCCGCAGCCGAGGAGCCGGCGGAGGAGGTCACCATCGAGTGGTGGCATATTCAGAACACAGACCCGATGATGACGTTGTGGCAGGACATGGCCAACGAGTTCATGGAGGCCAATCCCAACGTCCAGATCAACATCACCGTGATGGAGAACGAGGCGTTCAAGGCGGCGCTTCAGACCAATCTCCAGGCCGGTGACGTGCCGGACCTCTTCCAATCCTGGGGTGGCGGTGGCCTGCGTGAGCAGGTGGACGCCGGCCTGGTGCAAGACATCAGCGACGCTTCCTCCGGGTTCATCGGCAACTTGAACGAGGGCGCGGTTGGGCTCTACAACGTGGATGGCGTCCAATATGGCGTACCGTTCAACCTGGGCATGGTCGGGTTCTGGTACAACAAAGACCTGTTCGCCCAGGCGGGCATCGACGGTCCACCGGCCACCTGGGACGAGTTCCTCGAGGATGTTCAGGCCTTGAAGGACGCCGGGATCACGCCGATCGCGGTCGGTGCCGGAGACAAGTGGCCCGCCCACTTCTATTACTCGTATCTCATGATCCGCGAGGGTGGCGAGGCGGCGATGGCCGAAGTGACGGAGACCCTCGACTTCAACACTCCAGAGTTCATCGAGGCCGGCAACCAGCTGCAGAGACTGATCGACATGGAGCCCTTCCAGGCTGGCTTCCTCGCCGCGCCTTGGGATGCTCCTGACGGCGAGTCCGGAACCATTGGCACCGGACAGGCCGCGATCAGCCTCATGGGACAGTGGGGACCGGGCGCCTACGCCAACCAGTCCGGCATTGGGACCCCTGAGGACCCGATCGAGGAGCGGCTCCCCGCTGAGTTCGGGTGGTTCCCCTTCCCGGCGGTCGAAGGTGGCGCCGGTGCTGCGACCGACGGCTTCGGTGGTGGCGACGGGTTCGCCGTCGGCAAGGATGCCCCGCCAGAGGCAATTCAGTTCCTGGAGTACATCACTGCCGTCGATCAGGCGATTCGGACCGGTGAAACCGGGACCACCCTTCCGGTCACCGCCGGCGCCGAAGTCTCGGTCACCGATCCGCTTCAGCAGGAAGTGCTGGAAGGCCTGGGGCAGGCGAGCTTCGTCCAGCTCTATCTGGATCAGTACTTCACCCCTGAGCTTGGTGCTGCAGTCAATGACGCGGTGGCGACCCTGTTTGCAGGGACCGCCACCCCCGAGGAGGTCACTGAGTCGATCACAGCGGCGGCCGGCTAGCCACCGGTCGTATCGTGAGCGAAGTCGTGGAGGGCCGCCGGTCCGGCGGCCCTCCACCCATCGAGCAAGGGATGGTCATCAGCGATCCACAGGTCAAAGTGACGCGCCCCAATCGCATAGGTCGACGCGCACCAGGGACTGCTCCCTGGCCCGTGATCTTTGCCTTCCTGCTGCCCGCCCTGGCGCTCTACACGCTCTTCGTCCTCTACCCGATCACCCAGAGCATCCGCTACAGCGGATACGACTGGAACGGGCTGGAGCCGCTCACCGATTGGGTGGGCTTGCAGAACTTCAGAGACGCTTTCGCTGACCCGTTGTTCATAGAAGCGATAACTCACAACGGGATCATCATCGGGCTCTCGCTACTTCTCCAGATTCCTTTCGCTGTCGCCCTCGCCGTGCTCCTCACCCGCAATCTGAAGGGTCGAGGTGTCTTTCGGACGATGTACTTCGCCCCCTTCATCCTGTCAGAGGTGGTCACCGGAGTGGTGTGGCGCCAGATCTACCGGCCCAACGGCCTCTTCGACCAGGTCCTGGCAGGGGTGGGTGCGGGCGATCTCTCCAGGGAGTGGCTGGCTGACCCCAAGATCGCCCTATACAGCCTGTTCTTCGTGATCTCGTGGAAGTACTTCGGGTTCCACATGGTCTTGATCCTGGCCGGTCTCCAGCTCATCCCTACCGAGCTCGAGGAGGCCTCGGCCATCGACGGCGCCTCCTTCTGGAAGGGTTTCCGATACGTGACCCTCCCTCTGCTGGGTCCGACGATCAGAGTCTCTATGTTCCTCTCCATCATCGGCGCACTCCAGTTGTTCGATCTGGTCTGGGTCACCACAAAGGGCGGGCCGGTGAACTCCACGGCCACCATGGCCACCTACCTCGTCGATTGGGGCTTCAGAAGGGGCCAGTTCGGCTTCGCGAGCGCGGTCTCCGTGATCGTTTTCGGGCTCTCCCTGATCGTGGCCCTCCTCTACCAGCGATTCGTGCTGCGTCGTGATCTGGAAGGAGCACTGACGACGTGACCACGACCACCGTCCGTACCAAAGGGCCCTCCCAGAAATTCGATTTCGGCCAGGGGCTTCTCTACCTGATCGCGGCTCTCGTGCTCTTGGCGATCATCGTCCCCCTGAGTTTCTCGATAATCGGTGGGTTCCGGAGCAACTCGCAGCTGGCAGCCGACCCGGTCGGGCTCCCCGATCCCTGGGTCTGGACCAACTACCAGACCGCGTTGACCGACCCCAGTTTCTACGGTTGGGTGAGGAACAGCGTTCTGATCGCCCTGATCACCACTGCCCTCGTTCTCCCCGCCGCTTCGCTTGCTGCCTTCGTGATCGCTCGCTACAAGTTCCGGGGGCGGGAGCTGGTGTTCGCCCTCTTCACGCTCGGCCTGCTCTTTCCCGTCGCGGTGGCCATCCTTCCCCTTTTCATCACCCTCCGCCAGACCGGCCTGCTCAACAGCCCTCTCGGTATCGCCCTCCCTCAGGCGGCGTTCGGGCTTCCGCTCTCGATCGTGATCTTGCGCCCGTTCTTCCGCAGCATCCCCCGTGACCTCGAAGATGCAGCCGCAATCGACGGCTGCGGCCCGCTGCGCTTCTATTGGTCGGTCATGCTCCCCCTGTCCCGCCCGGTGTTGAGCACGATCGCAGTGCTCACCGTGGTCGGTAGCTGGAACGCCTTCCTGCTCCCGTTGCTGGTGTTGATCCAACCGGAGCAGTGGACACTGCCACTCGGGATCAACAACATCTCGGCCCAGTACGTGACGGACACCGCGATGATCCTGGCTTACACCACGCTGGCCATGATCCCGGCCCTTATCTTCTATTTCATCGCCCAGAAGCAGATCGTGACCGGGCTGACCACCGGAGGGGTAAAGGGATGACTGCGGTCAACGTCGACGGGCAGCAGCCGGCCTACCGCGACCCCGGCCTCTCGGTGGACGAGCGCGTCGAGAGCCTGCTGGAGATGATGACGCTCGAGGAGAAGGTCGCCCAATTGGGGAGCGCTTGGGTCTTCCAGTTGACCGAAAAGGGGCAATTCTCCCGGGACAAGGCCGGGCCACTGCTCCGGCAGGGCCTAGGGCACGTCACCCGGATCTCGGGCGCCAGCGACCTGACACCCCGGGAAGCGGCCCGACTCGCCAACGAGATCCAGCGCCACCTAATCGAGGAGACCCGGCTCCGCATACCGGCCATCGTCCATGAGGAGATCTGCTCCGGGCTGATGGCCAAGGACGCCATGGTCTACCCCCAGGCAATCGGCGTGGCCGCGACCTGGGACCCGGGCCTCGCCCGCGAGATGGCAGACGTCATCCGCCGCCAGATGAGGGCCATGGGGGCACATCACGGGCTGTCACCCGTGCTCGATGTGGCCAGGGACCCGCGATGGGGCCGTACCGAGGAGACCTATGGGGAAGACCCGTACCTGGTCGCCCGGATGGGAACTGCCTTCGTCGAGGGATTGCAGGGCGCCGACATGACCGAGGGCGTTGTCGCCACCGCCAAGCATTTCGTCGGGTACAGCGCCTCAGAGGGCGGCCTCAACTGGGCGCCGCCCCATCTGCCGGACCGCGAACTGCGCGAGGTGTACCTCCATCCGTTCGAAGCGGTGGTCAGCGCCGGGGCGCGGTCGGTCATGAACGCCTATCACGAGCTGGACGGGATCCCCTGCGGCGCTCATCGCGAACTCCTCACCGACATCCTTCGAGACGAGTGGGGGTTCGATGGAACCGTGGTGTCGGACTACTTCGCCGTCCGCCAGCTCGCCAGCTACCACCATCTCGCCGAGGACGGGATAGGGGCGGCCGGAATTGCTCTCGAAGCCGGGATCGATGTCGAGCTTCCCGGCACCGACTGTTATGGCGAGCCGCTCATCGAAGGCATCCACAGCGGGGATATCGACCTCGACCTCGTCGACATCTCGGTGAGGCGGGTGCTCCGGTCCAAGTTCGAGCTCGGTCTCTTCGAAACCCCTTTTATCGACCCCGACGCGGCCCAGACCGACCTTCGACTCGAGCGACGGTTGGCTCGGCGAATCGCGGAGAAGAGCATCGTCCTGCTGTCCAACAACGGTGCCCTGCCCATCGCCCTCGACACGGGGCCGATCGCGGTGATTGGTCCAAACGCCGACGACTCACGAAACCTGTTCGGCGACTACACCTATCCGGCCCACATCGAAGCCCTGGCCGAGATGCAGCATGGCGACAACGTGTTCGGTGTGCCCTTCACCGGTGAGGTATCGGCTGAAGGCTCGATGAAACAGGCCAGCACTGTTCTTGACGTCATGCGTGCGAGGTTCGGCGAGAACGTCGAATTCGCCAGAGGATGTGATGTCAACACTCCCTCGCGCGAAGGTTTCGACGAGGCCGTCGCCCTGGCCGGCCGATCCGCGCTCGCGATCATGGTGATGGGGGACAAAGCAGGCCTGACCACCGACTGCACCTCTGGCGAAGGTAGGGATCGTCTTTCCCTCGACCTCCCCGGGGTTCAGGACGACCTGGTGCGAGCGGTGGCCGCGACCGGCACTCCCGTGATCCTGGTCCTGGTCTCTGGTCGACCTTGCGGCAGCGTCTGGGCACACGAGCACAGTGCCGCGGTGTTGCAGGGCTGGATGCCCGGAGAGGAGGGAGCCGAGGCCATCGTCGACGTCCTCACCGGCGTCTTCAACCCGGGTGGGAAACTGCCTATCTCCCATCCTCGATCTGCAGGGCAGATACCCGTGTATTACGGGCACAAGGTGTCGGGCGGCAGATCGCATTGGAAAGGCGACTACGTGGACGGAGGGGCCGGTCCGCTCTATCCATTCGGCCATGGTCTCGCCTACACGACGTTCCGGATCTCGAACCTCTCGGTGACACCGGACGAGGCCGGCTGGAACCAAGAGGTGACGGTCACGGCCGTCGTCTCCAACACGGGGGAAAGGGAAGGTGACGAGGTCGTCCAGCTGTACGTGAGGGACCCTGTGGCAAGTGTGACCCGGCCCGTTCTCGAGCTCAAGGGCTTTGCCCGGGTCAGTCTCCCCGCCGGAGACTCCCGTCAGGTGATCTTTCACCTGCCGGTCGGACAGCTCGGGTTCTATGACCGTGACATGAATTATGTGGTCGAGCCGGGGTCGATCGAGATGCTGGTGGGGACCTCGTCGGCCGACCTTCAGGTGGCCGGGTCCTTCACCGTCGTGCCGGATCCGGATGGCGGGCCCGTCGTCAAGGAGTTTGACGGGTCGGCAGCTGTGTCCTCTCTTCCCTGAAAGCTCAACATCCACGAGCCCATCCCGATGGGCAAGACGAGCAAAGGCACCAGCCAGCCCACGTAGGGGATCAGCCACAAGATCCCGGCCACGATCGATCCGGCGACGACCGAGCCGTAAAGGGCCCGCTCGCCGGGCAACGCTCTGCCGAGGGCGAGGATGGCAGGCACGCCGGCCACCAATGAGAGCACCAACACGAGACCGGCGAGCGCAAGGATCAGGGGCACGAAGACAGCGAGCAATGGCAGGCTGGCCGAAGCAGGGACGAGGCCGGCGATCAGAGCTGCGATCCCGGCCACGATGAACGGGGAGAGAATGACGAGAGCGCCGCGCCCCAAGGCTCGCCACGGGTTGCGTCTCGCTCTCTCGCCGGCAGATTCGGTCCGACCGGGCCAGCCCCAGGCGACCAAGAGAGCCGCGCACGTCAGGCCCAGGACCACCAGGAATCGGGCCAGCCAACCAAGAGCACGCACGCGAATGTTGGGGGGCAGTGGCGTCTTGTGAGCGACGACACCCCCCACCGTGGCCTGGTCCATCCCTTCGGCCTCGGATGGAGAGCGATAGCCCAAATCGCCTGACACCTCGAGAGGTCCGGTGACGATCAGTTGGTTGACGCTCACGTCGACGTCTCCGCCGACGCTCCCTGCCAGCTCGAGGGTCCGTTGGCTGCCTTCGAGATCGGTCCCGATCGTTCCGGCTGCCACCAGCCTGAACGCCCACACCACGACGTCCCCATCGATCGTGGATTCAGCGCTCAGCTCGGCCCGGACGGCGGCGCCGACCACGTCTCCGCCTATCGAGCCGGAGACGGTCAGTCTGTTGGCAGTGAAACGGACCGACCCGGCCACCTCCCCCCCGACCGTCACCGTTGGTGCCACTGCCTGCACATTGCCCGTGACCTGGCCCGAGATGATTACCTCTTCGGCGGCGAATGCGATCAGATCGCCTTCGATCGTCCCCTCAACCACCACCCGGGACCCGACGGCGTAGAGATCTTCGGTGACGGTGTCCCCCTCCGGGATGATGACGATCTCGGATGCGGCCGTCTCCGCAGCTAGGGCAGGGCTGGTACCGGTGAGGATGAAGATGCCCGCGATTCCGGCGCAGAGCGCCGATCTAGATAGGTAATGCATCAGCTGCGAGGTCGAGAAGCGACGACGGGAAGATGCCCCAGAGAATCGTCGCTCCGACAGCCAACGCCAACACCCATCGCTCTGGACCGACCCGCAGAGGTTGCTCCTCCCCGGCGTCGTCCATGTACATGACGACGATTACGCGGATGTAGAACGCGAACGCCACCACCGAGGCGATCACTGCCACGATCACCAGCCACTGGTAGCCCTGGGCCCAGGCGTCGGTGAATACCCCGAACTTGGCCACGAAACCGGATGTGATGGGCAGACCGCCCATCCCGAGGAGGAGGATGGTGAAGGCGCCGGCCAGCAGCGGGCTTCGACGGCCCAGACCGCGGTACTCGTCCAGGCTGGAGCCGGCTCCGTCAGGCCCGCTCACCACCGCGACCACAGCGAAGGCACCGACCAGCTGGATGGCGTATATGGCCAGGTAGAACAGGACACCATCGGTGGCGCCGCCGACCACCCCCGTCATGATGAACCCGGCGTGAGCCACCCCCGAATAGGCGAGCAGACGCCGCACATCTCCCTGGACGAGGGCGAGCACCGATCCGAGAACCATGGACAGCACCGAAATGCCGGCCACGACCGGCAGCCAGGTGTCGGCGAGATCGGAGAACGCAGTCAGCAGGATGCGGGCGATGGCTGCGAATCCGGCGACCTTGGCTACTGCTGCCATGTAGCCCACCAGACCGGCCGGCGCTCCCTGGTACACGTCCGGCGCCCAGGTATGGAACGGGGCAGCGGACACCTTGAACCCAAGACCCGCCACCACGAGGCCAATCCCGATGTAGATCACTGCCGGGTTGGAGATGACGAAGTCATTCAGGTGTTGTCGGATGCCGAGGATCTCGAACGAGCCCGTCCCGGCGTAGATGAGGGCGACGCCATAGATGAACACCGCCGACGCGAATGAGCCGAGCAGGAAATACTTGATTGCGGCCTCTTCCGACTCCCGTCTCTCCCGGGCTAGCCCGGCCAGAACGTACAAAGCGATGGAGCCCACCTCGAGCCCGAGGAACAGCATCACCAGGTTGTTGGCGGCGACCATCAGCGAGAAGCCGGTCGTGGCCAGGAGGACGAGGGCGATGGCCTCGGCGCCCCGGCGACCCAGGCTCACGACAAAACGCCACCCGGCGGCCAGGCCCAGGCCGGTGGCTGCGATCAGGACAACGCGGGAGAAAATGGCGAATCCGTCCATGGTGATCAACCCGGAGAACGCCACCAGGCTGTCGGTGTCACCGGCGGCCAGAGCATCGGCGCCTTGCGCCCACTGCACGATTGTCAACCCGGCGGCAACGGCCAGGATCGCCCCGACTACCCATCCGAGAACACGAGGGGCAGGCTTCCACTGGACATCGACCAGCAGCACCAGAGCTGCGCCGATGGCCAGTGCCAGATCGGGGGCGATGGCGATCCACGAGATCTCCGGCGGCGTGATCATCACTCACCACCTGCTACGAGCACGTCGCCGATTCGGCCCGGCTCCGGCATCGTGTAGTCGGTCTGCTCGACGATGTTGTCGAGTACAGCCTCGGTAGAGGGCGTGATCTTGTCCAGGAGCAGTTTGGGGTAGAGCCCGATCACGATGATCAGGACGGCGATTGGCACGAGCAGGGCGATCTCACGTCCTGACAGGTCGGACAGCACCGAGTTCTCCTCTTTGTCCGGGACGCCGGTAAACACCCGCTCATAGGCCCAGAGGAGGTAGATGGCGGCGAGCACGACCCCGAATGCGGCAATCACAGTGAAGCTGGGAAGGGCGGGATAGCTGCCGATCAGCACCAGGAACTCGCCGACGAAGCCGTTGAGACCCGGGAGCCCGATCGAGGCGAAAGTCATGAACAAGAAGAAGCCGGCGAGGAGGGGAACCGACTTCTGCAACCCACCGAAATCGGCGATCTTCTTGGTGTGCCTCCGATCGTAGATCATCCCGACCAGGAGGAACAAGGCGCCGGTGGTCAGGCCGTGGTTCACGTTCTGGATGACTGCCCCCTGGAGCCCGCCCGAGGTCAGAGCGAAGGTGCCGAGCACGATGAAACCAAGGTGGCTCACCGAGGAATAGGCGACGAGCTTCTTCAGATCGGGTTGGACGATGGCCACCACCGCTCCGTAGATGATCCCCACAACGGCCAGGATCGCCATGATCGGGATGGCATCGACCGAGGCATCGGGGAACAGGGAGAGATTGAACCGGAGAAGACCGTAGGTCCCCAGCTTCAGGAGGACGGCCGCGAGCAGCACTGAGCCCGCTGTGGGCGCTTCGACATGGGCATCGGGGAGCCAGGTGTGGAACGGGAAGAGAGGGACCTTGATGGCGAACGCGATGGCGAAGGCGGCGAAGAACATCCGCTCGGTCCCGACCGAGAGGTCCAATCCGGCCAGATCGGAGAGGGCGAACGACGCAGACCCTTCCTGGGATGCGTAGGTGAGGGCGAGACCGATGATCGCCGCCAGCATCAACGCCGAGCCGAAGGCGGTGTAGATGAAGAACTTGACCGCGGCGTAGATCCGCCGCTCGGTTCCCCAGATGCCGATGATGAAGTACATCGGGATCAACATCGCCTCGAAAAAGACGAAGAAGAGGAAGAGGTCGAGGGCTAGGAAGGCGCCGATCATGCCGGCCTCGAGGAGCAGGGTGTACATCACGAACTCCTTGGTCCGGTTCGTGATCGTCGTGGAAGCAGCCAGGGCAATGGGGACCAACAGCGTGGTGAGGACAACCATCGGCAGCGAGATCCCGTCGACGCCGAGATTCCAGGCGATTCCCCACGGCTCGTACCAGGGCACGTCGACGACGTACTGAAAGCCCGCTGCCGGCTCGAACACCCAGAACAGGTATCCGGCGAGGGCCAACGGCATCACCGAGAGGGCGATGCCGAGGGAAAGATGGATCTCTCGCCGGCGCCCCGGGATCAGCGCCACGACGATGGCGGCCGCCACCGGGAGAAGGATCAGGGCCGTCAGCATCTCACGCCCCTGCCACCAGCCAGACCACGACTACCAGAGCACCGGCCAGGAACAACACGCCGTAGTTGCGGACGAACCCGGTCTGGAGCGGCCGGGCCCAGTCGCCGGCCCCGCGCACGAACCGACCCACACCGTTGACCGCACCATCTACCACCTTCGCATCGACCGAGAAGGCGGCGGCCTCGGCCAGTCGTCGACCCGGAAGGACCAGAGTCCTCCCGTAGAGATCGTCGACTCCGTAGGCCAGCTCCCAGGTCCCCCACAGCGGCTCGAACGACTCCTCGAATCGACGCCACCTCTCGGGAGGGCGCCTGTAGGCGAGAACTCCTGCCCCGACGCCGACGACAGCGGCCAGGATGGACAGAGCGGCCAGTATCCCCAACGTCAGCCAGTCGGTCGGTGCCTCCTGGACATGGACGCCTTCGAAGCTGGGCTCCAGGAAATGCTCGAGACCGAGCCGGAACGGTGTGTTGACCAGGCCCCCGACCACGGAGAGGAAGGCCAGGGCCATGAGAGGCAGTGTCATCACCCGCGGCGACTCGTGTGGGTGTGCATCCTCCCGCCACCGCTGCTCCCCGTAGAAGACGAGGACCCAGAGCCGGGCGATGTAAAAGGCCGTGAGCAGCGCAGTGACCAGCCCGATGATCCACAGGACGTAGAACCACCCGCCCCTGGCGAAGTCTGCAGCCAGTATCTCGTCCTTGGACCAGAAGCCGGCCAGAGGCGGGATTCCGGCCAAGGCCAGGGCGCCGATCGCCATCGTGGTAGCAGTCAGAGGCATCTTCCGCATGAGCCCGCCCATCCGGTGCATGTCCTGTTCGTCGCTCATGGCGTGGATCACCGAGCCGGCGCCGAGGAAGAGCAATGCCTTGAAGAAGGCGTGGGTCATCAGATGGAAGACCCCGGCGACGTATGCCCTCGCCCCGACAGCGAGGAACATGAAGCCGAGCTGGGAGATCGTCGAGTAGGCGAGGACCTTCTTGATGTCGCGTTGGGCCAAGGCGATCGAGGCGGCCCAGATCGCAGTCAGCGCCCCCACGGATGCAACCACCGTCGAAGCAACCGGCGTGAACTCGTAGATCGGGGCGGAGCGGGCGATCACGTACACCCCGGCCGTCACCATCGTCGCGGCATGGATCAGGGCGGAGACCGGAGTCGGGCCCT
>JBEVIF010000235.1:0-3500 GCA_040510795.1 Acidimicrobiia bacterium | reverse complement strand
TGGAAGGCGCCAAAGGTGTCCTCCTCTCCGTATCCGGCCCCTCCTCCATGACCCTCCACGAGGCAACAGAAGCGGCCCGCGTCGTCGCTGATCACGCCGACACCGAGGCGGACATCATCTTCGGAGCCATCGTCGACGACGATCTTGGTGAGGAGATGAAGGTGACCGTGATCGCGGCCGGATTCGAACGGAGACGTCAGGGCCGCTCGGCAACCACGCGCCCCTCGGCTCGCTCCTATTCCGGCTTCGACGAGGGGGACGACGTCCTCGACATCCCGACCTTCGTCCAGGGATGAACCGGCCCCCCGGTGTCGACGGGGCGGCGTTCACCGATGCGACAGACGGAGACCAGCGCAACGATCTGACGGCGCGATCGGCGGTGTCATCCTGGCTGGGGATCTCGCGTGACTGGGCGACGGTTCGCCAGGTCCACGGATCCGTCGTCGTTCGTGCCGGGGCATCAGGAGAGCTAGCCGAGGCCGATGCCATTTGGAGCGATGTGCCCGGCCTCCCAATGGCGGTGTTCACCGCCGACTGTTTCGGGGTCGTGCTCACCTCCGAGTCCGCCGTGGGCGTGGCTCATGCCGGCTGGCGCGGGGTGACGAACGGTGTCGTCCCCGCCCTACGGGAGGACATGATGCAGTCGGGCCATGTGCCCCGGGTCGCCGCCATCGGGCCCGGAATCGGCCCGTGTTGTTTCGAAGTGGGGTCTGATGTGGCGGACCGGTTTCCCGAGGACTTGACGGAGACCCGATGGGGAGCGACCTCCGTGGACCTGGCGAAGGTTCTTATCAGGCAACTCGAAGGGTTGGATATCTGGCTCTCTGGCGCCTGCACCATGCATGAGGCGAGTCTGTACAGCCATCGTCGGAGCGGGACTTCCCTGCGAAATGCGACGATTGCCTGGGTGTCATGAGCTACGACGAAGTCGTGACGCGAATGACCGCGGCAGCCGAGCGCTCTGGCAGGGATGCTTCGTCGGTCCAACTGGTGGCGGTGTCCAAGGCGAAATCGGTGGCCGACATCGAGGCTGTGTATGAATTGGGTCACCGCGACTTCGGCGAGAACCGCGCCCAGGAGATGGCGGAGAAGGCGGCGAGGCTGCCCGATGACATCCGCTGGCACTTCGTCGGCGGTCTGCAGACGAACAAGGCACGTCTGATCCGACCCATCACCCATCTCCTCCATTCGATGGACAGGGAATCGCTTGCTGCAGCATGGGCGAAGGGAAGCGGACTGCCCCCGCCGGTCCTGTTGCAGGTGAACACCGGGCACGAGCCCCAGAAATCGGGGGTGGATCCAGGCGATGCCGCAGCGACGCTGGCCCAGGTCCGGTCCGTCGGGCTGGAAGTCCGCGGGCTGATGGTGATCCCACCGCTCACAGAGGACCTGGAGGCCCAGCGTGCACATTTCGCCATGTTGCGGGAGATCCGGTCCGTACTGGCCTTAGAGCATCCTGAGATCATCGAGCTCTCGATGGGGATGACCGACGACTTCGAGATAGCGATAGAGGAAGGCTCCTCAATTATCCGCGTGGGACGGGCTATCTTTGGTGAACGCACCTGACGGAGTGATATGTCGTCCCTGTTCTCCAAAGCTCTCGTCTACCTGGGACTGGTCGACGAGGACCAGCTCGATTCCGAGACCGCCGATCGCCCTGCGCCCGGCACCATCGAGGAGCCTGCACGACGTGTCGAACCGCGGCGTGTCGAGCAATTCCCGCCCAGCCGGAGGGTCGAGCCGACGCCTACTTGACGTGCCGCTACGAGGACCCAAGGTCGCGTCGGCTTTGAAACCGTCGGAGTCGTGAGGACTGTCGAGACACAGTCCGATGTCATCCTCGTCGAGGAGTTCGGTGATGCCCGGATCCTGGCCGATCGCATCCGGGACCGGGTGCCGGTCGTCCTCGATATGCGCCGAGCGGACCACGATCTGGTTCGACGGGTGGTCGACTTCTCCTCGGGTCTGATCTACGCCCTCGACGGCTCGATGCGAAAAGTGGGCGATGGGCTCGTGGTCGTGCTGCCTCCGAGGGTCACCTTGAGCCGGGATGAAAAGCGGCGTCTCTCCACGCTGGGGGCTTACGAGCTCGACGACATCGACGACTGACCAGTGAACATCGGCGGCGTCCTGATCCTGATCTTGCAGATCTACTTCTATGCCGTCCTGGCGTGGGTGATCCTGTCCTGGATCCCGACGTCCTCGGAGCACCCGCTCGGCAAGGTCAACGTGTTCCTGGATCGGGTCATCTACCCGGTGATACTTCCGCTTCGCCGAGTCATACCGCCTGTTCGTCTCGGCGGTGGGATGCTCGACCTCACACCCATCGTGCTCCTCATCGGGATCCAGTTGCTGATGGGGTTGGTGCGGGGGATCTTCTGATCCTTGGAGCCAGGCGGCTTCGTTCGTATCCTCACTCCACAACCAAGGGGTAGAAAGCTATGGCGATAACACCCGCCGACATCGAGAAGAAGACCTTCTCCACCGCGCTCCGGGGCTACGACCTCGACGAGGTCGACGATTTCCTCGACGAGATGGTGGTTGCGGTTCGCGAGCTCGAGGAAGAGCTCGCCCAAGCCAAGGAGCGGGTCGCCCAACTCGAGCAAGACCCAGATGCAGTGGCCGCGCTCGCCGCCGTCTCTGTTGCGCCGACCACACCTGCAGCCGACGAGTCCGCAGTGGGTCGAGCGCTAATCGCCGCCCAGGCCGCAGCGGACAGGATGCTCGACGACGCACGAGGCGAAGCGGACAGGATCGTTGGGGACGCCAGGTCGGAGGCCGACACCTTCGCACGGGAGCGGGATCGAAAGAAGGCCGAAGTCGACGCCGAGATGGCCGAGATGACCGGTCTCGTCGCCGGCGTCCGCAACCAGCTCGCCGTTCTCGCCACAACCGTGGCCGACAAGCTCGATGAGATGGATGCAGTCGTTTCGGGGGCCCACAGCAAAGACTCGATGGACCAAGAGACCGACACCGGGACGGCCGACTCCGAGCACGATATGGCAGACGACTCCGCGGATGAGATCGTCGACGGTGGCGACGAGTTGGACGACGATATCGAAGGTGGGGATGATTCCGAGTCGGACGGGGAAGCCGGTTTGGAGGTAGACCTGGCGGAAGTGGAGTCCGCCGAGGGCGACGACGATGCCGGCTCTTCAGAGATCGAAGGCGTGGACGGCGAGGAGAACCAGGAGATCTGATCCTGGAACAGACCGGCGACCTCGGCTTTCCTAAGAGCCGTCGGCCTGATGAGATCGTGATCTCAAGACATGGCGTGCCCGTGAAAACGCTGCGCGGCGAGGCGGCCAAGAAGTTCAACAGCCGCATGGGAGAAGGCGACCCGCTGCGGCTCATGGCCCGAGTCTCCGGCAATTAATAGCGGGGAAACGAGCATCGTTATGGAATCGGAGCCGGGCTGACCCGAAGCGAGACAGTCCGCCGATCGATGTCGAAGGGCTGTCCCTGGTCGTCGACACCCTCCTCGATTGAGACCGCGAGCA
>JBEVIF010000234.1:0-4468 GCA_040510795.1 Acidimicrobiia bacterium | reverse complement strand
CTCCTCCTCGCCTCGGTTCTCGGATCGCTCGTGATGGCCTCGTCCCGGGACCTGATCATTCTGTTCATCGGGCTCGAGCTCACCACAGGCCCTCTGTACCTCCTGGCGGGATGGAAAAAGGGGGATGCCAAGTCGAACGAGGCCTCGATGAAGTACTTCATCCTCGGGGTCCTCTCCACCGCGATCCTGCTCTACGGGATGTCGCTGCTGTTCGGGCTCACCGGTGAGGTCACGTTCGCCGGTCTGGCCGAAGCCACTGTGGGTCTCGCCGAGGAGCCGATCATGGTGGTCGCCCTGTTCGGGCTCATCGTCGGCTTCGGGTTCAAGATCTCTGCCGTCCCGTTCCATTTCTGGGCGCCTGATACCTACGAAGGGGCGCCCACGCCGGTCACCGCCTACCTGTCGGTCAACTCCAAGGCAGCCGGGTTTGTCGCCTTCCTCCTGATCATGTACCAGGCCCTTCCCGGCATCTCCGAGGTGTGGGCGCCGGCGCTGTGGATCCTGGCCGTGCTCTCCATGACGGTGGGAAACCTCGCCGCCCTCCGTCAGACCAACATCGTGCGGCTCCTCGCTTACTCCTCGATCGCCCAGGCCGGGTTCATGCTCGTGCCCTTTGCGGCGGCCGCTGTGGCGGGTGCAGACCTCGCCGAGGCGTTCTCGGCGACCCTCGTTTATCTCGTGATCTACGCCGTGATGAACCTCGGAGCATTCGCTGTCGTCATTGCGGGGGCGAGGAAGACCCGTTCCGGCGAGATCCGGGCCTGGTCGGGACTCTCCCAGGTCGACGTCCGGCTGGCGGTCCTCGTTGCGGTCTTCTTCTTCAGCCTGGCCGGCATCCCGCCCCTGGCCGGGTGGTTCGCCAAGTTCGCCATGTTCCGCTCGGTGATCATTGCCGGCGGCACTGCGACTGTCACCCTCGCCGCCATCGCAGCGGTCAACTCGGTGATCGCGTTCTATTACTACGCCCGGGTGGTGAAGGCTGTCTGGCTCGACGACCCGGTGGGTGAGTTCGCGCCCGATGTCGAGGCCGCTCCCGCCGGATCGCTACGTCTGGCGCTGCTGGTGTCACTGGTGATCACGGTCGCTATCGGGTTCTTTCCGGCTATCGCCACCTTCGTCGGCAATGCCAGCCGCGTCATCGCAACCGGGGGCTGACCGGCACCGGCCCCGCCCGTAGGATGCGGAGATGCTCCACCTCCGGCTGATCGTCCCGCCCGACCTGGTGCCACCGGTGATGGAGATCCTCGAGGACACGCCAGAGGTCACCAACCTGTGGCGACTGGCCGGGGCCGCCGCCAAGCCCGCCGGCGATCTCGTCTCCTGTGATGTCGCCAGAGAGGACGCAACCCGCCTACTCGGGGAGCTGCGCGCTCTCGGCCTCGACGACAAGGGGTCGATTGCGGCGGAGTACGTCGATGTCTCGCTGTCGCAGGGTGCCCGAGCTGCCGAGCTGGCCGCGGAAGGCTCCCCGGCCGATGCGGTGGTTTGGGAGGACGTGGACCGTCGGGTGCTGGAGAGCTCCACTCTCTCCATCTCGTTCCTGGTCCTCATGGTCATTGCAACGATGATGGGAGCGATAGGGATCCTCACCGATTCGATCATCCTCCTCATCGGCGCCATGCTGGTGGGGCCCGAGTACGGGCCTCTTGCCGGCATCAGCGTGGCGGTCGTCGAGGGCCGCCCCCGACAGGCGGCGACGTCACTGAAAGCGATCCTGGTCGGGTTCCCGCTTGGAATCGTGTCCGCCGCCGCTCTCACCTCGTTGCTTCGCCTGATCGGGATCGCCCCCAGCGTCCTGCTGCCCGAGGAACACGAGCTGACCCTCTTCATCTCCGATCCGAATTGGTATTCGGTGATCGTGGCCGTTCTCGCCGGTGTCGTCGGCGTGCTCGCCCTGGTCGGAGCCAAGTCAACCGTCCTCGTCGGGGTGCTTATATCGGTGACCACCATCCCGGCGGCGGCCAATGTCGGCGTGGCGGCGGTCTACGGAGACTGGGACAGCGTGCAAGGAGCAGCAACCCAACTGGTGATCAACCTGTTGGCAATCATCCTGAGCGGCATCAGCGTGCTCTGGGTGATCAAACGCGATCGCCTACGACGAGCTCAGCAGGGCTCCGCAACTCTTCCTTCCCGCGATCGGGTGTGACTGAAGGAATCGGTCATTCCCGGGGGTCGTGGAGACCGAGATCGGTAGCGATCCGCTGGGCGACGGGCCACGATCCCTGGTCCTGGTTGCACAGGACTGTCACAGTGATCCCAGCGCCGACATAGTGCGAGACGACCGCAGTGACACCGGGATCGAGGCCGCTATGCCCGTAGATGATCACCGAGTCGTCGTCCACCACCAGCTCCATGCCGTAGCCGTAGGACTCCTCCTCGTCGGAAGCATGGACGGTGAGCATCGAGTCGAAGGTCTCCTTCGAGAGGACTTTTCCGTCGCGCAGGGCTTCCATGAAGCGGTCCAGGTCGTGAGCTGTGGTGGTCATACCTCCGTCGGGCATTGCGCTCGCGGTCAGGCCGTAGGTGTTCGACCGCCAGGTTTCGGCCGGCTCGTCGGACACCACGTAGCCGGTGGCGTAGTCATCTGGCTCCAGGTCCAGCTCGAAGAACCCGGAACGGGTCATCCCGGCCGGGTCCAGCACTTTGTCCCGTGCCACCTCGTTGAATGGCCGGCCGGACACCCATTCGACGAGGATGCCGGCCAGGACGTAATTGGCATCGCAATAGCGGAACTCGCCGAAGTCGTCGACGGCGGGGAGGTCGGCGAACAAGGGAAGGACATCGAGGGGCCCCCGCGCCCTGCTGGCGGGGATCCTGTCCAGGGCACCCATGAACGAAGCCCAGGTCTCGTCTTCGTCGTCGTGGTAGTTGGGAAGCCCCGACGTGTGAGAGAGAAGATGATGGAGCGTGTGTCGCTCGTCGAGGCTCGCCGGGCGGTGATCGGGTGGTAAGTAGCCGGTCAATGGCCGATCGAGGCTGAGGGCGCCTTCCTCGACCATCTTGAGCGCGGTGGCAGCCGTGATCATCTTCGTGACAGAGGCCACCTGGAATCGGGTTTCGATGGTCACGGGTATCCGGTGCCCGCGGTGCGCCAGGCCGGTGGCGTGCTCGAACAGCGTTTCTCCCGCCGCCCGGACGAGGGCTACTCCGCTGAACAGGTGCTGGGCACTCTGTTCGTCGATCCAGGTCCGGAGAGCCTCGGAATCGAGCCGGCTCATCGGCTCCCGCGCATCTCGCCACGGCGGATGGCCCTGAACTCGCGGTCGAGCAAGGACCAGAGGGAGTGATCGACCCAATTCCCCCGGATGAGGAGCTCCTCGCGGAGCACGCCCTCTCGGGTGAACCCGAGCTTCTCCGCGACGCGATCTGAGGCGTGGTTACCGACAGCGACGCGAAGGGTCACCTTGTGGTACCCGAGTGAGTTGAAGGCCTCCTCGAGCAGGCGATCGACCGCCTCGGTGCAGATCCCCTTCGAGTGCTCGTCGGTGCGGACCCAGTAGCCGAACTCGGCGATCTTTCCGAGCTTGGACACGGTCCAAAGCGAGACGCTTCCGACATGTCGATCCGGGTCGTCCTTGAGTCTGATCGAGTAATCCCAGGCCCGATCTTCCTTCCAGGCCTGCATCGATTCGCGGAGGAAAGCCGTTGTGTCGCCGTGCTCGTAATCGAGCCGGGCCCAGGGAAGCCATTGATTCAGCTCGGGCAGCGACGCCCTCGCCGCCTCGTCATACGTGGTGTGATCGCGTCGGCTGAATCGCTGCAGCCTGATGCGGTCGGTCTCGAGCGTGGACTTCGGCACGGGGTCAGATTATCGGCGGGCTTAACCTGAGGCTCGATGTGGGATCGACTGCATTTGGTCCAGGACCTCGACCTTGGCGAGGACCTCCATCTCGCCGCCGTTCTGGCCCCGCTCTACGAGGACGACGAGGGCGAGGTCAGAGTGGTCCTGACCAAACGCCCCGAGACCATGCCGACCCACGCCGGCCATATCTCGTTCCCGGGTGGAAGGGCACACCCTGAGGACTCAGGTCCGGTCGACACCGCGTTGCGCGAGGCCCACGAGGAGGTCGGGATCGAGCCGGACCGGGTGGAGGTGCTCGGCTTTCTCCCCCCGATCGACACCGTCGAGTTCAAGCCCTGGGTGGTGCCGGTGGTGGGTCGCGTCGCCACGCCGCTGAACCTGATCCCGAGTGAGAGGGAGGTGGCCCGTATTCACACGCCGCGATTGCACGACCTGGCCGACGCGGATCGTTGGTGGCATGTTCCGTGGAGCGGACGCCAGGTCTGGTACTACGACCTCGATGGGGACACGCTCTGGGGGGCGACCGCCCACATGGTCCGATCACTTCTCGGACTTCCCGAGTATGTGAACAACTAATCTGGTCCCTTCCCCGAAATTCGTCCACTGTTTGGTGTCTTAGAATGGGCGATGCTGGGTACCTGTAAGCCAACCTGTGAAAAAACGACT
>JBEVIF010000233.1:0-8041 GCA_040510795.1 Acidimicrobiia bacterium | reverse complement strand
GACCTCGTCTCCGGTGGTGCTGGTCTCTTGGGTTGGATCCAGCGTGCCCTCACCCTCACCCTCGCCATCGCCACCTGGTGTCGTGGTCACACCACCGGCGCCGACCTCCACGGTTGTGGTGGGATCCCCGGGCCCTTCTCCTTCGGTGACAGGGGGCCCTTCGCTCGACGTAGTGGGCGCCCCGGGGTCGGTCGTGATCGTGACATCACCGATCGTCGTCGTGGTGACCTCAGCCTCCGTCGTGGTGACCTCAGCCTCCGTGAGTGTGGTGGTCTCGTCAGTGGTGGTGGACGTGACGAATTCGGTCGTTGTCGTGATCGACGACGACGTAGAGGTCGAGGAGGAAGAGGAGCTCGAAGACGAGGAGCTCGAGGACGAGGAGCTGGTAGTACCACCTTCGATGATGCCGGTTACCGAATAGTGCGAGAGTTCGGGGATGTTCCCCCCGGCGTTCTCTGGCGTGGAGAGTGTCCCGGACTGGGGACCCGTCACGGTGACGATGTTGTAGCCGTCGCCAAGGGACCCGCCTTTGGCGCAGATCGTCACCGTGTATCCCTCGTTCACCTGGTATTCGACCCCGTTCGAGATTGGGGTCACTGTCCCCCACGGGCCAGTCGTCACTCGGCCGGGCTCTTCATGAGGTCGAGGGCAGACGGAGCCGCGTATGACTTCCGGCGTCGGTTCGAGGGAGGTCTCGGCGTCACAGGCACCCAAGAAGGCGAATATGACCAGCGACGGCACCAAGGCGCTTCGCTTCATTCCTCGCTCCCTAAAACTGAGTCGATGCCAGCCGGCCCGACCCCACGCCTCAAACCCTAGACCCGGTGGACGACAGGGGTGATCAATCCGGGTCAACAGGCCGAAATGCCGCCCCGTCCCTCGTGGTGACGATGTGTTCACGGAGCCGAGTCAAGGCAGCATCGGTGTCGATGGGTCGGCCGTTTCGTTGCGTCAGCCTGCGTCTAAATGCCAGCCGGTTCTGTGCCCGAACCACCCGCACCGAGGTTCGGCGCGGCAGAGAGGGCAGACGCCTCAACCGCCACAATCCCTCCTCCTCGATCAGCGGGCGTTCCTCGCGAGTCACCACAGGTGGGGGCTCCTCCCCCAGCTCGGTCTTGATGATGTCGAGCTCCGAATACCCGCTCCTGACCGTCAGATAGATGAGGATCACGTATGCCCATGAGTAGGTCAATAAGACCTCGAGAGCGCTCAGCCACCAGAGCTCACCGAAGTTGAGATAGCCAGGGTCGATCCCAAAGAGCGAGACGAGGACGATCAAAGAGACCGGCCCGAATGCGTTGGACATGGCGTGGGCAGATATGGCGAGCAGAAGGCCCCCAAATACCGTCAGGGTCTTCGCCACCCATCCACGCCTCGTGTACTCCTTGGCCAGACCGAACGCTGCCCCGAACAACGCCGTGTAGATGAGATGTCCGTTGACACCGAAGAAAACGAATCTCGGCACCAGCTGGCCCATGTAGGACGGGATGCCGGCATCGGCGTACCACGAGCCGATGTAAAGGGCCGTCTCCATGACCGCGAACCCCAGCCCGACCAATGCCCCGTAGATGACGCCATCACGCACGCCACTGATCAGGGCGGGGAACAGGATGGCAAGCAAGATGAGGGCGAGGGCCTTGATCGACTCTTCTATCACGGGGGCGGCGAGAGCGGTTTCGAGCCAATCGAACAATGTTGATCGGTCCGTAATCTCCAGCCCGAACTGCGTCGGGGTGAATAGAGCAGCAGATTCATCGAAGATCCGGAACAGCGGTTCGATTGCTCTCGAGCGAAGGACGAGCCCGAATCCGGTAGCCACGGTCGCTCCCCATAAATAGGCCAGGGCCGCGATCGACCACGGTTCCGGGTCGCGTCGGTCGAGGTACCGAAGGAGCAAGACAGCCGGAAGCGAAGCAAGCGAAGCCAGCAGCAAACCCAAGATCAACACCGGCCAGTACCTTGGATCGTCGGGGCTGTCGCGAGCTAGAAAAAATGTGCCGAGCGCGACCAGTGCCAGGAGGGCGGCAATGGCTGCGATTCGCGCCCCCTGCTTGGCGAGGCGAGAGTCGGCCAGTTTGCTCCAGTCGGAGACCAGGTCTCGCAAGTCGACTGCAAGGTATCAGCGTGCGGCGAGCCGCTGAGCCAGGCAACGACGATTAGACCGGGACGCCGACCCCCACATAGGCCGAGAGGTGATCGGTGAGATCACGAGCGTCGTCTTCGGCGCCGTGGATAAAACTCGACTTGCGACGTCGCAACATGTTCAGCCCGATCCGATAGAGGCCAGGGGCACCTGTGACCACTCCTGCGTCGTGTCGCAGACGTCCCTTGCGGTCGAGGACACGAGCGTGCAGCCACGAGTAGTCGGGACGAAAGCCGGTCGCCCAGATGACAGTTGAGATCGCGCCATCGGCTAGATCCAAACTGAGAGGTGGCGACTCTTCGACCTGGGTTGGGATGAAACGATGAGGTTCGTCGACCTCACCCTCCATTCCATTCTCCGTCACCCAGTCGTCGATGTTGCCCAAGAGGCGGTCCATCTTGAGATCGGCGAGATTGCACAGGTTTCGCAACGAGCCTGACAACTGGGCCTTTCCATCGACGATCCCGGCCACTCGGCCGACCAGCCGCACTCCCTGGTCGGTCAAGGCGTTGAGGTCGAGCGTCCTTCGCTCGGGCGTCCCCACCAGCTGCGGGGATGGGATGTTGCGAGCACGGACCAGATCGTCGACCTCATCCCAACGCTCGTCGAGCACTCCGATCCTATCCAGCCACCACATGATGTCCTTGCCCCGGTACACACGCGGCAATCGGACGTGCTCACCCACAGACAGGGTCACCGGCCGGCCTGAGGTGTGCACCTCCTCGGCGATCTGGATGCCAGTCGCCGAAGCACCGACCACCAATACACCGCCGTCAGGCAGCTGTTCGGGCGCCCGGTACTGAAGTGGCGTGACCGTCTCGAGAGACCCGGGCATATCGTCCTCAATTGCCGGGATGTTGGCCAGGTTGAATCCGCCGGTCGCCAGCACCACGGTCGGAGCCGACCAGGTCCCATCATCCGTGACCACTTCGTACCCATCGTGATTGGGTCGCAAAGACTTGACGGTGGTGTGAGTCCGCAGTGGCGCGGTGGTGGTCTTGGCATAGGAGTCGATGAACCCGATCACCTCGGGCATGGTCATGTAACCGTCTGGATCGTCGCCGTCGTACTCGAGCCCCGGCAGGCGGCTCTGCCAGTTGGGTGTGAGCAGTCGAAGCGAATCCCAGCGCTCAGTGCGCCAGGTGTTGGCCACCTCGCCGCGCTCGATGACGACGTGGTCGATCGAGCGCTGGCTGAGGAAATGGCTGACGGCGAGCCCGGCGTGACCAGCGCCGATCACGACCGTCGTCGTGTGTGTGGTCTCTTTGCTCAGTTGACTTCGACAGTCACGTTGGTCGGGTTGGTGATCACGTCGAATACGGCCGACCGCTTCTGAGACTGCGCTACCAAGGCCTCGATGTCTTCCTGCGACGCGTCGGCGTCAATGTCGTACTTCACCTTGATGTGGTTGAAACCGTTACGCACCTCGGGATCACCACCGAGGATGCCAAGGATGTCCATGTCGCCCTCGATCGTCGCCGTTACCGAATTGAGCTGGATGCCCCGGTTCTGCGCCACGGCGGCGACCCCGGCGGTCAGACAGCTGGCCAGGCCCACGAGGACGTACTCGACCGGCGTGGCCCCGTGGTCCTCGGAAGCGAACACCTCGGGGTGATCGGCATCGAAGGTGAAGGTCGTGCGATGGGCTTGGTCGTCGCCGAGCCCAAAGAATTCTTCCACGACGGAGTGACTGTGGGTCCCACCCTTCCATTCGGTGGATGCCTTCCAGGTGAACTGGGCAGCCTCTGGGGCGTCGACGAGGGCATTACGAGCATCGAGCAACGCTTGTACGTTTACTCCATTGTTGACCGGCGTGTCGGTCGTGGTCATTTCTTCCTCCTGATCTGGTCGCTTCTCGAACAACAGGACGCCTCGAGGATCTTCTCGATGACTCTCGGGAGCCTGACGTCCCTACGAGCGAATGACGTCGCTCGTCACAGCCGCCCGAGAGCGAAGACAGATGCACAGGCGCCCGGGCGGGCGATTCTCGATGTTGTGCGTTCCTGTCATGGCTCCGCTTTCAGTTGCCGACGAGCTCACCGACAATTTGAGCAGCGAACTGTCGAAGCGTCAAAGGATCAGCATGGGGAATCGCCCCCATGCCTCTTCAGAGCCAGCCGCTCTTCTTGAAACGGGTATAGAGAAAGAGGCAAACCCCGCCCATGATCAGCAGTGCCGCCGGATAACCCCAGACAGCGCTGATCTCGGGCATGTGCTCGAAATTCATCCCCCAGATCCCGGCGAGGAGAGTCGGTATGGCGGCGATGGCCACATAGGCGGAGATCTTTCGCATGTCCTCGTTCTGGCGGAGGCTGACCTGGGTGAGATTGGCGGCGAGGACCGAGGTGAGCGTGTCCCTGTAGACGTTGATCCTGCTCAGCACCCGGAGGAGGTGGTCGAGCACGTCACGGAAGTATGGCTTCAAAGTGGGGTCGATGGCCTTGAAATCATCTGTGGCCAGCAGGTCCAACGGCTCCTCGAGAGGCTCCACTGCCTCGTGGAAACTGAGCACCTCCTGCTTGAGCCGGTAGATGCGCTCAGAGTCCCCTTTCGATGAGAAGACGTCATCCTCGATGGCTCTGATGTCGGCTCCCAGTTCGTCGAGGACCACTGCGTAGTCCCTCACCACCTGATTGAGGATGGCGTGGAGGACCGAGCCGGAGCCGCAGGCGAGGCGCCCCGGATCGGCTTCGAGCTTGTGCCGGGCCTCGATGAGCCGGCTTGCCTCACCGTGGCGGACCGCCACCACGAAGTTCGGGTCCACGAAAATCAGAATCTCGCCGAATTCGACGATTTCAACCGGGTCGGCGTAACGGGCCGGCTTCGTCACGACGAAGAGTGTCTCGTCGAAAGTCTCCAGCTTGGGTCGCTGGTGTGCCTTCAATGCATCGTCGACCGCCAGCTCGTGAAGGTTGAAGGTCTTGACGGCCTTCTCGAACTCCTCCGGGCTCGGCTCGTGCAGACCCACCCAGGCAAACGTGTCGGACTCGGTGATGAGTCTCCCCGCTTCCTCGTAGTCGAATTCGCCAGAAACCCGTTGTCCAAGCTGATAACAGGCTGCGTCGACAATCATTCTGGGGAGGCTACGCGTTGGGGGCGCTGCGCAACTCGACCAGTACGACGGGATCGAGTCGTTCCGTCCCCATCCATCGCTCCTCCAGGTTGTGCCACCCCAGCCACCCTTGGAGGTTGTCTTCCAGAGTCTTGCCGGGATCCCACCAGCCGATGGAGTCGAGGATCCCCCGAACCTCGTTTTGCAGACCCTCGTCGAATGCCAGGAGCTCTCCTTCCTCCGTCTTGCCGAAATACAAAGTGTGGAGATCGAGTAGGGCGCTCAGGTCTTCGATCGGGGTGTCGGAATGGTCTATGCGCAGATCGAGCCATCGATCGTGGTTCCCGCCATACCCACCGCCTGGCCGGACCACGAGCAACGCGGCCGACTCCATGCCACGCTTCTCTCCCCCGGCCGCCTCGCCGGCGATGAGGGCAGCGAGGAGCCGATCCGCCAGCCTTCCCGACGAACCACGAAAGGTGTCCGACATCGCCACGGGGACGTCGGGATTGGTGAGGATGTTGCCCTGGGCGGCGAAGCCGTCCCCGGTGACACTCAATGCATGTTCGAAGCACTCCTCGCCGGTATATGAGGCGCTGCGTCCATCCGCGGCGACCACCCCGACCTGCCGATGACTGCGTAGATCGTCGTTGCCCGTCAGACGATCGATGGTGTCCTCTGGTGAGAGCCCCGATTCCAACAGATCCAGCCCGCGGCTTCCGTACGTGATCTCGCCGTAGGCCTGAGTGGCTACGGCCCCTACCCCTCCGCGGGCCCAAGGCACGAAGGCACCGACGGCGAGAAACTTCGATTGCACGGCCACGCCACTCTCCCCTGCCTCCGGATCAGCGCCCACGATCGAGTACGTGGAGAGGCCATATGAGTGGTTAGGCCGCATCACGCGACGCTACCTCGAACCTCCATCGATCGTCTTTTGGCCGATATCTGTCGTTTTGGGCACGACCCGTTCGTTGTAAAGATGAGAGCGATGAGCAAGATCAGGAGGTCAGCCGATGTCCATCGCAGCCAGACCCAATATCGACGTCGAGCGTCTTCGCCAAGCCCTGAAAGGACAGGTATTCACACCAGATGATGAAGGGTACGACTACGCCCACCGACTCTTCGTACCTGTCTACGACAGCGTCCGCCCCTCCGCGGTCGCTCAGGTGGCAGACGCCAGCGACATAGCGACGGTCCTGACCATCGCCCGGGAGACCGGTGTCGAGCTCGCCATCCGCAGTGGCGGGCACAGCGCCGCCGGTCACAGCTCCACCGATGGCGGAATCGTTGTCGATCTGAGGAGCCTCAAGACCCTCGAGATCGACGGCGACGCCAGGACCGCATGGGCCGACTCCGGTCTCACCGCCAGCGAATACAGCAACAAGACCAACACCGTCGGGCTAGCCACCGGGCTCGGCGACACAGGATCGGTGGGACTGGGCGGAATCACTCTCGGAGGCGGAATCGGGTTTCTGGTACGAAGGTACGGCATGACGATCGACTCGCTACTTGCCGCCGAGGTGGTCACGGCGGACGGCGAGGTGGTGCGCGTGGACGAGGAGTCTCATCCCGACCTCTTCTGGGCCATCAGAGGAGGTGGAGGCAATTTCGGGGTCGCCACCAAATTCCAGCTTCGCTTGCAGGAGGTGGACCGAATCGTCGGCGGGATGATGGTTCTCCCGGCCACGGTCGACACCATTGTCGGGTTCATCGCCGAGGCGGAGCAGGCTCCCGAAGAGCTGTCGACCATCGCCAACGTCATGAGCTGCCCGCCCCTGCCATTCGTCCCCGAGGAGATCCACGGCAGCCTCGTGATCATGGCCCTGGTGGCGTGGTGCGGCGACATCGGCGAAGGGCAGAAGGTGATGGATCGGTTCCGCCGACTCGCAAAGCCGATCGCCGACATGGTCCAAGAGATGCCCTATCCGGAGATCTACGGACCGGAAGACGAGGAGTACCGGCCGCTGGCAATGGCCCGGACGTTGTGGACCGACAGCTTCGATGCGGCAACTGCGGAGACCATCCTCGGTTATCTCGAAGACTCGGATGCACCGATGCGGGTAGCCCAACTCCGGGTCCTGGGCGGAGCTATGGCTCGTGTCCCAAACGACGCCACAGCCTTCGCTCACCGCAATCGGAGAATGATGGTCAATGTCGCTTCGTTCTATGAAGGCCCCGACGACCGCCAGCGACGCGAGACGTGGGTGTCCGACTTCGCCAAGTCCCTCAGCAACGGCGACGTCAGCGGGTACGTCGGCTTCCTCGCCGATGAGGGACAGGACCGTGTGCGGGCTGCCTACCCGGGAGGAACATGGGACCGGCTCCGTCGCGTCAAGGCCAAATACGACCCCGACAATCTGTTCCGGCTCAACCAGAACATCCCACCTGAGTAGTCCGGACGGCAACGCACGTCTATGTCGGGTCTGTCATTGTGGGTGGTGGTGCAAACTTGTTTAGACCTGGATCGCCCGTCGACGCGTAAAAGACGAGCAGGACAATTGCTCCGATACACGGGATCAAACCCAACAGCAAGAACACCGATACGGCCAGATGGGGAAGGATCAGGACCAGGTAGGAAATTCCGATAAAGGCTGCCGCCCCCGACTTGGAGTCGAGATTGCCAAACTCATCGACCGCACCCGTCGCTACGGCGACAGCGGCAGAACCGCCGCCCAGAATGACAATGAAGAGAATCCACCACCAGAATTCGGATTGTCGTGCTCGTCCCTAGAACGTCGCTATTTGCGGAAGCATGTAGCGACGGCTTCGCCAAAGGACACAGTCTCCAAACGTAGCCCGAACGGTCAGAGCCCTGTCGGGAGGACCTCCCTTCGTTGTTCGCCGGC
>JBEVIF010000232.1:0-14477 GCA_040510795.1 Acidimicrobiia bacterium | reverse complement strand
TGGGGCCAGATCCTCCAGTTGTACGACATGCTCATGTTGCAGGCACCGACCCCGGTCGTCGCCCTCAACAGGGCGGTGGCGGTCGCCGAAGT
This sequence comes from Acidimicrobiia bacterium, assembly GCA_040510795.1. Lineage (GTDB taxonomy): Bacteria > Actinomycetota > Acidimicrobiia > Spongiisociales > ZC4RG35 > JARDZU01. The sequence goes on along the minus strand of JBEVIF010000232.1, from coordinate 14,385 downwards.
CCATGGCGAGCCCGATGCTCTCTCATTGCTCGACGACATGGATCTCGATCGATATCACCTGTACCACGCCACACGGGCCGAGCTCTTACGGCGACTTGGCGAGGTCGATGCAGCGGACGATGCCTACGGCGAGGCGCTCGCTCTCGTCTCCAACGAGGTAGAGCGACGATTTCTCCAGGAACGGCGGAGGGTCAACTCGTCTCGGTAGGCGCCGGTCCGGTCGACCGGCGGGCCGCCAGCGTCGGTGTGAGCTTGATGGAGACCGGTACCGAATCATCGCTGTCGTCGAGGATCTCGAGCATGAGATCCGCCGCCCTCACGCCTACCTGATAGTGCGGGATCTGCACCGTGGTGAGCGGCGGGGAGAGCTTGTCGGCGAAGGGCATGTCGTTGTAGCCCACCACGGACACATCTCCGCCAATAGAGCGGCCCATGTCGCCCAGGACGTCGTAGCAGCCGATGGCGATCAGATCGTTGGCGGCGATGACCGCCGTGAAATCGGCGCGGCGGTCGAGGATCGCCCAGAAGGCCTTGGCACCCGGATCTTCGTGGTACCAATCGGCGAAGCTCACAAGGTCGGGGTCCACGTCGAGGCCCATGATCTTCATCCAGGCGACGAAACCCTGATAGCGATCGAGACCGGTGGAGAGATGCTGGGGCCCTCCGACGTGGGCGATCCGGGTATGACCCAGCTCGACTAGATGGCGGACGGCGAGACCGATGCCGGCGTGATCGTCGGTCGTGACCGAGGGGACCTTCTGATCGTCCACTGTCCGGTTGACAAGCACCAGGGGCAGCCCGGATTCCACCAGCTCATCGATCGCCGGGGTGTTGCGGTGGGCGGTGGCCAGGATCAATCCGTCCACTCGGCGATTCATCATCGATGCAATGAGCTGGCCCTCACGCTCGGCGTCGTTGTCGGTGTTGCCAAGGATGAGGGTGTAATCGGCGGTCCCCAAAACGTCCTCGACGCCCCGGACTATTGGTGGGAACAGCGGGTTGGTGAGGTCGGGGAGGAGCATGCCGATCGAGAAGGTCTTGTTCGTCTTGAGCCCTCTGGCCATGGAGTTTGGGCGGTAGCCGAGGTCACGTGCGGCAGCCGTGACTCGTTCGATGGTCCCCTCGTTGACGAGGTCTCGGGTGGAGGGGTTCAGTGCGCGCGACGCAGTCGAGGGATGAACCCCTGCCTTGTCGGCGACCTCTCGGAGGGTCACGGCTCTCTGCATGCCGGGAGTCTACAAACGAGTGCTGGTGGCGGTCAGGCCCCGAGGTCGAGGTAATCCCGGTCGAGCTCTTTGACCGTTCGACACCCGATCAGCGCCATGGTGCGTCTCATGTCGCTCGCAAGGAGATCGAGGACGTGATCCACTCCTGCCTCTCCCGCCGCCCCAAGCCCGTACAGGTAGGCACGGCCGGCCATGCAGGCGGTGGCCCCGAGCGCCAGGGCTTTGACGATGTCGCTCCCGCGCCGTACACCACCGTCACAGATGATCTCGATTCGGTCCCCGACTGCGTCGACGACTTCGGGAAGGAGGTCTAGGGGAGCGGGTGCGGAGTCCAGTTGACGGCCACCGTGATTGGAGAGGGCGATGGCTTCGAGTCCCTCGTCCGCGGCGATCCGGGCGTCGTCGACGGTCTGGATTCCCTTGAGCACAATTGGGCCGTTCCACCTAGCCCGCAGCCATTCGACATCGCTCCAGGACAGTCCCGGGTCGAACTGATTGCTGACGTACTCGGCAAGGGCAACCGTCTCTCCGCCCTCCCCGACACTTCGCCCGGCGACGTTGGCGAATACGATCGGGTCGTTGGTCAGGAACTGCCATGTCCAACCGGGGTGGATGATGCCGTCCAGGATCGTGGACAGGCCGAGCTTCGGCGGCAATGTGAAGCCCCGCCTCACATCCCGCTCCCTCTTGCCAAACACTGCGGTGTCGACTGTGAGACAAAGCGCCTCGTAGCCGGAGTCCGCCGCCCGCTCCACCATCTCTGCGACCAGACCCCGGTCCTTCCACACGTAGACCTGGAACCACAGCCGCCCGGTACTGACCGCCGCCACCTCTTCGATCGACCGGGTCCCCAGGGTCGAGAGCGAATAGGGAAGCCCGGAGCGCTGGGCGGCCCGTGCCACCGCCAGCTCACCGGCCGGGTCAGCGATGCGGGTGAAGCCGGTGGGTGCGAGGACCAAAGGGTACGGGATCGGCTTGCCGAGGAGGGAAGAGGAGGTGTCGACCTCGCTCACATCCTTGAGGACTCGAGGGCGGAAGGTCATTCGTCGATAAGCGTCGGAATTCGATCTCAGTGCCAGCTCGTCTTCGGCGCCGCCATCGATGTAGTCGAAGACTCCCCGGGGAAGTCGACGTTTGGCGATGGCACGCAGATCGGATACCGAAACGCCCTTCCGCAGCCTTCGCTTCGTCGGGCTGAGCTCGAGACCCCGGAACCGGAGCTCGCGGAGTGATCCGAACCAGCGTTGCCTCGGGCTCTGAGACTGCATCGTCAAACACGGTAGTTGGGCCGACACCCCGTTATCTAGTGTGATATGTTACATAAGTGAACGTCCTCCTCCCGGTCGTTCACATAGGAGGAAGCTGGTTTGAGCGAACCCCGGCCGGTCATCGAGATCAAGGGTGTGTCCAAGCGCTTTGACGCCACTCAGGCCCTGTCGGAGGTGTCACTGTCGCTCCGGGCCGGGGAGATCCACTCACTGGTCGGTGAGAACGGAGCCGGAAAGTCCACCCTCATCAAGATCATGACCGGTCTCTACCCGGCCGACTCCGGTGAGATGACCCTTGGGGGCGAGCCGTTTGCCCCGAGAAGCTCGGCCGACGCCCAGCGTCAGGGGATCGCCGCCATCTATCAGGAGCCGTCGGTGTTTCCCGACCTCAGCGTGGCGGAGAACATCTTCATCGGGCACCAGGACCAGGGAATGATGGTCGACTGGTCGACGATGTACCGGGAAGCCTCGCGGATCCTCGCCAAGCTCGACATCGAGATCGACCCTCGCCTCCCCGCCGCCGGACTCACCGTCGCCGGCCAGCAGGCAGTCGAGATCGCCAAGGCGATTTCGCTCGACGTGCGGGTTCTCATCATGGACGAGCCGACCGCGGCCCTCTCCGCCCACGAGGTCGATCGCCTGTTCCGTCAGGTACGCAGTCTCAAGGAGGCGGGCGTGTCCGTCCTCTTCATCACGCATCGGTTGGAGGAGCTCTTCGCCATTTCCGATCGGATTTCGGTGTTCCGCGACGGGCGGCACATCTCGACCCGTCCGGCCAATGAAGTCACGGAAGAGTCGCTGGTGCGTGAGATGGTGGGGCGGGACCCGTCTGACTTCTTCGCCAGGGGTGAGCACCCCGAGGGTGAAGCGGTGTTGAGGGTCGATTCGCTGGGTGTGTCGGGCGTCTTCTCCGACGTGACGTTCGACGTGCGACGCGGGGAGGTGCTGGGATTCGCCGGTCTCGTCGGGTCAGGCCGCACCGACATCGCTCTCTCCCTGTTCGGCGTCCATCCGGCCGATGAAGGCACCATCGAACTGGAGGGTCAGACCCTCGACATCAGATCTCCACGCCAGGCGCTGGCCAGTGGGATCGCGTATCTCTCGGAGGACCGGCGCAGACTCGGCCTGTCGGTCGAGCAATCACTGGTCGCCAACGTGACCCTGGCGACCCTGAACCGGTACACGAGCGCACTCGGTCTCATCGACCGCGACCAGGAGCGCGCCGACGCCGAGGCGTTGCGGCAACGGCTCGGCATCCGGGCGCCCAGCCTGTCGACACCTGTCAGCCAGCTGTCGGGTGGCAATCAGCAGAAAACCATGCTCGCGAAATGGCTCAACACCCACCCCAAGGTGTTGATCCTGGACGAGCCGACCCGGGGAATCGATGTCGGGGCCAAGGCCGACGTCCACAAATTCATCGACGAGCTCGCCACATCGGGGATAGCGATCATGCTGATCTCCTCCGACTTGCCAGAGGTCATCGCCATGAGCGACCGGGTCGCCGTCATGCGCGAGGGCAGTTTGATCGGCATCTATCCGCGTCGTGACGCCACTCAGGAGCGCATCATGACCGCCGCGGTTGGTGCCCGATGACCGAGTCTGCCGTCGCGGAAGCGGCCCCGAAGAGCACCAGGTTCCTCCGTCCGGAGCGAGTGAAGGAGGCGACCCTCCTCGCCATCATCGCTGTGTCGGTTTTGGTGTTCGCCTTCCTCATCGAGGGTTATCTCAGCGGACGTTTCTTCAACCGGGTCACCACGAGTGTCGTGGTCGTGACGCTTCTCGCGGCGGCTCAGGCGCTGGTCATATTCAGCCGCAACATCGATCTGTCGGTGGGTTCGATCGTTGGTGTGGCCGCCTATCTCACCGGTGATTTCCTGGCGGCCACCGGTCAAGGCCCAATCACAGCCGTGCTGGTGGCCATCGTGGTCGGGGCGGTCCTGGGCTCGGTCAACGGCCTCCTCGTTGCCTACGGCGGTGTGCCGGCAATCATCGTCACGCTCGGCACACTGGCGCTGTTTCGCACCTTGCTCAGCATCTACTCGGAGGGGGCCAACGTCCTTGCCGGCGACCTTCCTTCATGGGTGCTCGAGTTCAACAATGTCACGCTGTTCACGATCGCCGGATTCCAGGTGCGACTGGTGTTCTTGATCGCCGTGTTCGTGGTGGTAGGTCTGCAATTCGCCTTGGCCAGGCTGCGCTGGGGGAGACGGATCTACGCCATCGGATCCAACCCGTCGGCAGCGGCCCAAGCCGGGTTACCTACCGCGTCTCTCGTCTTTTGGTCGTTCGTCGGCTCCGGGGCCCTGGCGGGGCTCGCCGGATTCATGTTTCTGGCTCGGGCCGGCACGATCAGCGCCACCGCCGGTGCCGGGCTCGAGCTCGAGTCCGTGGCTGCGGCTGTTGTTGGTGGGGTCAGCATCCTTGGTGGATCCGGCACCATGGTGGGCGCCTTCCTCGGCGCTGTGTTCATCGACACCCTCAAGCTCAGCTTGGTCCGCGTGCCGGAGGTCAGTGAGTTCTGGCGTGATGCCTTCCTCGGGATCCTGATCCTGGCTGCGGTCATCCTCGACACGGTCCTTCGCAACCGTTTCAACCGTCGCTGGTCAGCCGAGGCGAGAAAGGCGATGGAGTCCACGGGCCCCTCGGCGGTCGGAATGGCCCGCATGGCGGGAGGAGGCGGGGGGACTGCCGATGCGTGAGTGGGCGGCCAAGCATCGTTGGGAGTCGATCCTGATCGTCGTGCTGGCGGCGACGATCGTCGTCAACGTCTCCTTGTCCCCGTTCTATCTCGGTTTTGGGAACTTCGTGAACCTCTTCTGGCTATCGATCGAGAAGATCATCGTTGTCATCGTGATGACGTTTGTGATCATCAATGGTGAGATCGATCTCTCGGTGGCCTCGGTCATGGGGTTCTCGGCGGCGGTGATGGCGACCCTCTACGAAGGCGGAGAGATGGCGTTCGTCCTCGCCATCGTGATCGGCATTGTCGCCGGTGCCCTCGCCGGGCTTCTCCAGGGCCTCGTCATCACCCGATTCGGCCTGCCCTCGCTGGTGGTGACCCTCGCCGGGCTGATCGGGTTCCGCGGGGCGGCACGCGTCCTTCTCGAGGACCGGTCCGTGGGGGACTTCCCGGAATGGTTCGAGAGGATCGGCCAGCAGACCCTCTTCGGTCCGTTCCCGGTCGCCCTCGTCCTCTTCTTCGTTGGCCTTGCCCTGGCCTGGATCATCCTCGAGCGGAGCGCCTTCGGACGGAAGGTTTACGTGATCGGCAACAGCGCCGATGTCGCACGTTTCTCCGGCATCGAAGTCGACTCGGTGAAGATGCGGCTGTTCGTCGCCTCGGGCACTGTCGCCGGGCTGGCCGGGGTTCTGTTCGCCGCCCGCGTCGGAGCAGTCCAGGGGACCCTTGGCGAAACCTATGAGCTGGACATCATCACCATGGTGCTCCTCGGAGGGGTGAGCATCTTTGGCGGGTCGGGATCCATGCTCGGGGTGGTTCTCGCCCTATTCACCGTTCTCAATATCCGCAACGGCCTCGGGCTGGCCAACATCGACGGAATCACCCAGACCGGGGTCATCGGCCTGCTGCTGATCGGGTCGGTGCTGGTTCCCAACCTCGCCCGGAGGTATCGCCTCCGCCGCCCCGCGCCTGAGGCGATGGCACATGGTCCCCCCTGACAAACCACTGAACGGAGGTAGCTACGGCTCATATCGATGAATACCGAGACACCAAAATCAAGAGGAGGAAAGAGATAGTGAAAGCAAACAAGCGACGCAGCCGGGTCCTGGGCCCGCTGGTTGTCGTTGCCTTGATCCTTGCCGCCTGTGGCGGGGATAGCGGCGACACCACGACCACCGCGGGTGAAGCAACCACCACCGCGGCTGAGGCCACGACGACGGTGGCGGCCGAGACGACCACGTCGGCCGCTGCGGAGACGACAACATCTGCAGCCGCCGGCGGGGAGGCCGTGGAGATCACCGCAGGCGACTCGATCACGGCAACGTTCTTGCCCAAGTGCACCAACATCGCGGTGTTCCCGCAGGCCAACTCGGGGGCCGAGGAAGCGGCGGCGGAGCTCGGCTCCGACCCGGCGGAATTCGTCGGGCCCGCCGACTGTGGTGACGCCACCGGGCAGATCGAGTTCATGACCAACGCCGTCACCCAGGGTGTGCAGGCGATCATGCTCTCCAACAACTCCGGCGATCAGTTGGACGCGCCTGCTCAGGCTGCGGCCGACGCCGGGATCCCGGTGGTGACCTGGGACTCTCCGATTCCGTCGGCCACGGGCGAGAGCGTGTTCGTGGCGCAGGTCGACTTCGACGAGACCGGTCAGGTCATGGCCGAGATGGCTCGCACCATCCTCGGTGACGACGGTGGCGAGTTCGCCATCCTGTCGGCGGGACCGGACTCGGCCAACCAGAACGCCTGGATCGCGGCCATGGAGGAGGTCCTTGCCACGCCCGAGTTCGAGAATCTGGTGTTGGTCGAGACCGTGTACGGCAATGACGTCGCCGAGGATTCGGTGACGGCAGCCCTGGGTCTGGCCGACTCGCATCCCGATCTCGAGCTCATCATGGCCCCGACCACGGTCGGGATCGTTGCCGCCGCGCAGGCGATGACTCAGGAGGGCCTCTGCGAGACCATCAAGGTCTCGGGTCTGGGCCTCCCCGAGGAGATGGCGCCCTATGTAGAGAGCGGATGCGCTCCGGAGTTCGCATTGTGGAGCTTCGTCGATCTCGGGTACCTCGCCTACTACGTGGCATACGGGATCGCCACCGAGCAGATCGTTGCCGAGGAAGGCACCACCTTCATCGCCGGCCGCATGGGTGAGTACGAGATCACCGCGGACCCAACCCGGGATGCCGGGTTGCGGGTGCTGATGGGACCGTTCTCCAAGTACAACGCGGAGAACCCGGGCACCTGAGTCTGTGGCTTCGCCCGGGCCCGTGATGGGCCCGGGCGGGCCTCGGGCTTGGCGAGCGGTGTAAGATTGTGCGATATCTAACGCCCGATCGCACACCTCTGCCCGAGGGCAGGAGGAAGAACGATGCGGAGACTCGAGACGGGGATCGATGAGCGCCGGTGAACAGCCATCTGTAGTCGACGAGTTGATCGCTCGTTCCAACCGGCTCGGCGCCGATCGGCGCAACACCAACTACGGCGGTGGCAACACCTCGGCCAAGGGGCAACTCACCGACCCGGCCTCCGGCGACGAAGTCGAGGTGATGTGGGTCAAGGGGTCAGGCGGCGATCTGGGAACCCTCACTATCGATGGCCTATCCGTGCTCCGTCTCGACGGCATACGCCGCCTCAGTGATGTCTTCCGGGGTGAGGAGCACGAAGACGAGATGCATCAGCTGCTCGATTTCTGCATCTTCGGCCCCCCCGGCGCCGCACCGAGCATCGACACCTCGATGCACGGTCTCCTCGAGGTGACCCATATCGATCACCTCCACCCCGATTCCGTCATCGCATTGGCCGCTTCGGCCGATGGTGAAGAGCTGACCAAACGTTGCTACGGCGACGAGGTGGGCTGGGTCCCATGGAGGCGGCCCGGTTTCCAGCTGGCGCTGGACATGGAAGGCCTGCGTAAACAGCGACCCGACCTGAAGGGCGTGGTGATGGGCGGCCACGGCCTCACCGCCTGGGGCGACAGCTCGGGGGCCTGCGAGTCGAACTCATTGGATCTCATCGCCAGGGCGACCGAGTTCATCGAACGGCACGGCCGGTCGGAGCCCCTCGGGCCGATTCGCCCCGGGTTCGAGCCGTTGGGACCATCGGAACGGGAGGCCCAGGCGGCGGCGCTGGCCCCCGTGATCCGCGGGCTGGCCGGAACCGACGGCCCCGTGGTGGGGCGCTGGTTCGATGACGACATCGTGCTCGACTTCATTGGCCGCGAGGCGGCACCACGTGTCGTGCCACGAGGGACATCTTGTCCCGATCATTTCATTCGCACCAAGGTGCGGCCCCTGCTCCTCGACCTTCCGGCGGCGTCGCCTCTCGAAGAGCGAATAGACCGGCTCCGTCAGCTCCACGCCGAGTACAGGGAGGAGTATCAGGCCTACTACGAGCGTCATGCCGATGCCGAGACCCCGCCCATGCGCGGAGCGGACCCGGCCATCTTCCTCATCCCCGGGATCGGCATGTTCAGCTTTGGAGCCGACAGCCAGACCGCCCGGGTCGCGGGCGAGTTCTACATCAATGCAATCAACGTCATCACCGGCGCCGAAGCGGTCTCCACTTATCAGCCGGTCCCCGAAGCCGAGAAGTTCCGGGTCGAGTACTGGATGCTCGAGGAGATGAAGCTGCGCCGCCGCCCTCCCCCCAAGCCACTAACCGGGAGGGTTGCGCTCGTAACCGGCGCAGGGTCCGGCATCGGACGGGCCATCGCCGAGACGTTCGCCGACTCGGGCGCGGTGGTCGTCGCGGTCGACATCAATCTCGACTCGGCACGAGAGACGTCCGAGCAAATCGGGTCGAGCGACACCGTGCTGCCGGTCGAGGCAGATGTCACCGATGAGACTGCCGTTCGAAGGGCGATCGAAGCTGCGGTGCGCGCCTTCGGGGGCATCGATATCGTCGTCAACAACGCCGGCCTCTCCCTGTCCAAGAGCTTGCTCGACACGACCGAACGTGACTGGGATCTGCAACACGATGTGATGGCCAAGGGCTCGTTCCTCGTTTCCAAGCACGCCGCCTCGGCGATGATCGACCAGGGACGGGGAGGGGACATCATCTACGTCGTGAGCAAGAACGCGGTCGTGGCCGGGCCTAACAACCTCGCCTACGGATCGGCGAAGGCGAGCCAGGCTCATCAGGTGCGTTTGCTGGCTGCCGAGTTGGGCCGTCACGGGATCAGAGTCAATGGGATCAACCCGGACGGCGTGGTCCAGGGCTCGGGTATCTTCGCCGCCGGCTGGGGGGCGGACCGGGCCAAGGTCTACGGAGTGCCCGAGGAGGAGTTGGGCAAGTTCTACGCCGATCGCACTCTGCTCAAGCAGGAGGTGCTCCCCGAGCACGTGGCCAAGGCCGCTCTGGCCCTGGTCGGTGGCGCGCTGAGCCAGACCACAGGGCTGATGATCCCGGTGGACAGTGGTGTCGTTTCGGCGTTCCTGAGGTGAGCCAAGGAGGAGTGAGATGATCGACCAGGACCGGATCGCCGGGTTGAACGAAGTATGGGCGGCTCCACTGCAAGAAGACCTGGAGCACCTGGCCGGCCGGCTCGACCGGCGCAATGGGGCGAGCGCCGGGGATCTGGTATCGGCTCTCGCAGACTTCGATGTCGCCGCCCCTTCGTGGGCAGTGGGGACCGGCGGGACCAGATTCGGCCGGTTCCCGATCGGCGGCGAGCCCCGCAACACGGAGGAGAAGATCGATGACGTCGCCCTTCTCAACAGGCTGACGGCCAGCAACGGGACCATCTCGCTCCACGTCCCGTGGGACGATCCGGACGACCCCGACGGCTTGCGTGAGTACGCCGAGGAACGGTCGATCGGCTTCGACGCGATGAACTCGAACACGTTCCAGGACAACCCATCGACGACAGACGATGGCAAGCTCAGCTACAAATTCGGCAGCCTGGCCAACGCCGATCCGGCGGTGCGGGAGGTCGCCGTCGAGCACAAAAAGTACGTGATCGATCTCGGTGTCAAGCTGGGATCGACCGCGCTGACGGTCTGGCTCGCAGATGGGATCAACCACCCCGGCCAGGCCGACCACACCACCCAGTTCGAGAGAGTGGCAGACGGCCTTCGCGCCGTCCACGACTATCTGCCCGACGGCTGGCGGATGTTCACCGAGCACAAGCCCTACGAGCCGGCCTTCTATGCAACGGTCAACTCCGACTGGGGCTCGTCGCTCCTCCTCGCCCAGGCGGCAGGGCCCAAGGCTTCGTGCCTGGTGGACCTCGGCCACCATCTCCCCAATGCCAACATCGAGCAGATCGTGAGCCGATTGGCGATGGCCGGGCGCCTCGGTGGGGTCCATTTCAACGATTCCAAATACGGCGACGACGACCTCACCACCGGTTCGATTCAGCCTTTCCAGCTGTTCCTCATCTTCTGCGAGTTGATCAGGGCCGGCGAGGGACGCCTCCCGGCGCTGGCATACATGATCGACCAGAGCCACAACATCAAGGACCCGCTCGAGGACCTGATCCAGTCGACCGAAGCGGTGTCGATCGCATACGCCCAGGCGCTCCTGGTGGAGCGCGACGCTCTCCTCGACGCTCAGACGGCCAATGACGCCGCTGTGGGACAGCACCTGCTTCAGGACGCCTTCCGCATCGACGTCCGCCCGCTGGTGGCGGAGGCCCGTCGGGTGAAGGGCGGGGCCATCGAGCCCCTCGCTGCCTATCGGTCGCTTGGATACCGCCGGGCGATGATCGAAGAGCGCGGTCTGGCCTCGGTCGCAACCGGGCTGTGAGCGACCCGTTCCGGGTCCTGGCGGTGGATCTGGGAGCCACCTCCGTCCGCGTTGCCGCAGTCGACATGTCGGAGGATCAGCCGTCGGTAGAGATCCTCCATCGGTGGGAACACTCTCCAATCATGGTGGCGGACGGGTCACTGCGTTGGGACTGGCCCCGGATCGTCTCGGAGGTCGAGGCCGGCCTGGAGCAGGGCATCGCCACCGCGGAGGTTGCTTCGATCGGTATCGACGGCTGGGGCATCGACTACGGGCTGATCGATGGGACCGGGCGACTTGTCGATCTCCCGTTCTCGTACCGGGACTCGAGAACCGAAGGATGGCAAGCCACGGCCCAGCGAATTGGGCTGGAGCGTCTCTACGAGCGCACCGGAGTCCAGATGATGGCGATCAACACGATTTTCCAGCTGGCGGTGCACGACCCCGGCGAGCTGGCACGAGCTTCCCGGATCCTCCTCCTTCCCGATCTTCTGGTCCATCACCTCACCGGGCAGGTGGCGGCTGAGCGCTCCAACGTCTCGACTACTGCACTCATGGACATACGAACCGGGGAATGGGCCGCCGACCTGGTCGCTGACCTGTCTCTGGACCCGTCACTATTCCCTCCTGTGGTCGGCGCCGGGACCGCGGCCGGAACATGGCGGGGGATCCCGGTACACCTGGTGGGCAGTCATGACACGGCGTCCGCATTCCTGGGGATGCCCGGTGGGACCAGTCCAGGAACCGTCTTCGTCTCGGCCGGGACCTGGGTCCTGGTGGGGATGGAACGCCCCGGTCCGGACACGTCTTCGCGGGCACGGGAGGCCAACTTCTCCAACGAAGCCGGCGCTCTGGGTGGTATCCGATTCCTCAAGAACGTGGTTGGACTGTGGATCCTGGAGCAGTGCCGCCAGGCTTGGGGCGGGCTTCCTATCGGGATGTTGCTCGAGGAGGCGGCGTCTCTGGAAGGACCCGTCCCGACCTTCGATGCCGGGGATCATCGATTCGTCAGCCCGGCCGACATGGTGCGCGAAGTGCAGGAAGCTGCCGACCTGCCACCCGGCACTCCCCGCAGTGTCATCGCGAGAAGTGTTATCGAGTCGATCGTCGGTGGCATCGGCGCGGTCGTCGAGGAGTTGACGGAGATCACCGGTGAAGACCCGGCCCGGATCGCGGTGGTGGGTGGTGGAGCGCGGGTGCCACTGCTCCACGAGCTCTTGAGCCGGCGAACAGGGCTCCCGGTCGTCAGGGGCTCGCAGGAGGCCACCGCCTTGGGCAATGCCCTCGTCCAGGGTCTGGCCATCGGAGCGTTCGAAGGTCTCGAGCAGGCTCGCCAGTGGTTGGGAGCGGGTGACGTCACAGATCCGGTTCGGGCGGGGAACGTTTCCGGCGGCTTGAATTCAGGTCGGAATCACGATGGGGAGGCGGAGTGAGCCGCCGCACGTTCAACAGCCCGGAAGAGCGTCTGGGCGAGGTCAAGGACCTGATTTCAGAGCGCGGGGCGGTCCGAATCGATCAACTGGCCGCCGACTTCGGGGTGAGCGAAATGACGATCCGCCGCGACCTCGATGAGCTGGAGGCCCTGGGCATCGCTCGACGTGTGAGAGGTGGCGCCATCGCCCTCGGCCCAGAGCCATTTGCACAGCGGCATCGGCACAACGCCCGCGCCAAGGGCCGGATCGCCGAGAAGCTCATCGAACTGATCCCGGCGGTGGGGACGGTCGCCTTTGATGCCTCGACCACGGTTCATCGTCTCGCCGCCTCGTTGGAGATGGCCCGTGATCTGGTCATCGTGACCAACGGCCTCGATACCTTCCATGCGGCTGTGGGCAAGCCGGGCATCACCGCCTCCCTCACCGGCGGCACACAGGAGCCGCGCACTGGGAGCCTCGTCGGCCCGATAGCCGCCCGAGCGGCTCAGGGCTTCCTCTATGACGTGTTCGTCTGCTCGGCGGCCGCACTCGACCATGATGTCGGCTCTTCGGAGGCCAGCCTGGCCGAATCAGAGGTGAAGCGGGCTTTTGCCGCCACCAGCAGCCGAATCATTCTCGCCGTGGATCACAGCAAGCTGGAGACCAGGGCCCAAGCGAGAATGTTCGATCTGATCGACATAGACCTGCTCGTGACGGATCTCGACCCCGAGGACGAAAGGCTCACGTCCTACCGGGAAGCAGTGAGTCTCGCCTAGGGGGGTGGTCGTGCGGAGAATCGGATTCGTCCTCAAGGTCAAACCGGAGCTGATCCCGGAGTACAGGCGACGGCACGAGGAGGTCTGGCCGGAGATGCTCGATGCATTGAGCCGCACCGGATGGCACAACTACACCCTCTTCATGCGCCCGGATGGAACCCTCTTTGGATACTTCGAGACCCCCGATTCCTTCGCGGCCGCTCTCGAAGGCATGTCACGCGAGGAGGTCAATGAGCGCTGGCAGGTCGAGATGGCGCCATTCTTCGAGGGCACGGGTGAGGCAGCGGACACCATGATGGAAGAGCTCCTCGAAGTGTTCCACCTGGACTGAGAAGCCGTCCGTACCGGGTCTTCCCCCCGTGGTACCATACCCCTCTAAGGTATTACGGGAGGAGGCCCCGATGCGCGGTTACACGCTGAACAAGGACGAGTACCTGAATCGTCTTGCCAGGATCGAGGGCCAGGTGAGGGGGTTGCAGCGAATGATCTCCGATGACACGTACTGCATCGACGTGCTCACCCAGGTCAATGCCGCCTCTTCGGCATTGCGAGCTGTGGCTGTCGGGCTGCTCGACGAGCACGTCCGCCATTGCGTCCAGGAGGCGTCCGTGGCCGGCGACGCCGCCTCCGCCGACAGGATGATTGCGGAGGCCACCCGGGCGATCGAACGATTGGTGCGGTCATAACTCAGCACCAGCACCACGCCGATCACCAGCAACACGGTGGTCATGATCAACACGCTGGTCATGATCAGCATGCCGGTCACCAGCAGCACACTGGCCATGATCAACACGCTGGCCATGATCAGCATGCCGGTCATGACAAACACGCCGGGCACAGCGTGGCCATGTTCCGGGACCGTTTTTGGCTGTCCCTCGCCCTGACGATCCCCATCGTCTTCTACAGCCCGATGATCCAGGAGTGGTTCGGCTACAAGGCTCCCGCGTTTCCCGGCTCGGAGTGGGTCGCCCCTGTGCTCGGCACCGTGATCTTCATCTACGGCGGGATGCCCTTCCTGCGCGGCGCGGTCCAGGAGGTGCGAGACCGGCAGCCGGGCATGATGTTGCTCATCGGCATGGCGATAACGGTCGCCTATCTGGCCTCGTTGGCGACCACTATCGGCTGGTTCGATCTCGACTTCTGGTGGGAGCTGGCCGCCCTGATCACGATCATGCTCCTCGGCCACTGGATGGAGATGAGAGCGATCGGCCAGGCACGTGGCGCCCTCGCTGCTTTGGCCGAGCTGCTTCCCGACGAGGCCGAGCGGATCATCGACGGTGAGCCCGAAACCATCCCGAT